>JBBITS010000280.1:0-2727 GCA_037440665.1 Chloroflexota bacterium | reverse complement strand
AAGCACCGCAAGATGCTCAAGAAGACCCGCTGGCAACGCAAGCACAAGGGCTAGTCCGGGAGGGGTTACGCCGCACCCTCCCGGGCCGACTGGCCTCCCACCACCGCCCTCCCGACTCGCAACCCCGTTCTACGTCACGCCGCGCATGGCGTAGACTCGATGCATGGCCCGTTTCCGCTGCTCGCCCGGCGAAGCCCGTCTGCTCTACCTGGCCGTCCGCTATCACCTCGACAGGCCAGGCTCCGAACTCGACCCCGTGACCCGCCAGCCGGCCGCCCATCGCCTGGCGGACCTCCAGGCGTCCCTTCGCGGCGCCATCGATGGCCCTCCTGTCGAACTCACTCTCGCCAACCGTCAGCGCCAACTCCTAGGGTCGGCGATGTTGGGCGCCGTCAACGAACTGAAGGTGTACCCGATGCTGCAGCCCGCGCCGTCCCCCTCCGGCGAGCGCAGGTCAGTCGCGGCTGGATTCGAGGCGGCTCTCCTCCAGTTGTTCCCACAGGTCGCAGACGACCCGGCCGAGACTGAGACGGTAGCCCGCGCTATGCTCGCCCTCAAGCGCCGTCTCGACCTAGAGGCGAGCGAAGAAGACCCGGCGCCGGGCCCCGCGTCCGGAGGAGGAAGACGCCTGTGGCCGTTCCGGAAGTCTTGACGGCAGAGCCCTTCAGCCCAAAGATTGCGAATTGCCCTGCTGGCCCGGCGGCAAGCCTTCCCCGTCGCCGATAGGTGCCCTAGAATCAGCGGGAAGGCCAGGCCATCACCAAGATCACCCTGGAGGGATTACCAGTATGGCGTACGTCATCACCGAACCCTGCATCGGGACCAAGGACCGCTCGTGCGTGGATGTCTGCCCGGTGGACTGCATTCACGACGACGGCGACGTGGACCGCATCCTCTACATCGATCCGGCGGAGTGCATCGACTGCGGCGCCTGCGAGCCGGCCTGTCCCGTGTCGGCCATCTACGCCGAGGACGACGTGCCCGACAATATGAAGCCCTATATCGAGGTCAACGCCCTCTGGTACAAGGACAAGGATTCCGCCCGCGCCAAGGTGAACGAACTCGCTCCTGCCTGAGAGCGACGCCAGCCATCGGATAACAGGAAGGCCCGTCCTAGCCGGGATGGGCCTCGTTTTTCGTCCGGGAATTGCCGCCCGTCAAGCGCCGCAGGATGGCAGCATCTCCTTCAGGGCCTGAATCAGCCCCTCGACGGGCACACGCACCTGCTCCATGGAGTCACGCTCGCGGATGGTGACGGCGTCGTCCTTCTCGACCGTCTCGAAGTCCACCGTCACGCACAGCGGCGTGCCGATCTCGTCCTGACGCCGGTAGCGCCTGCCTATGCTCTGCGCGTCGTCGTACATGGTCATCCAGTGCGGACGCAGCAGGTCCCACACCTTGCGCGCGGTTGGCACCAGCTTCTCGTTCCGGCTCAGAGGCAGAACGGCGACCTTGATGGGCGCCAGCGACGGGTGCAGTTTCAGCAGAGCGCGGGTCTCGTCGCGGACCTCCTCTTCGCGGTAGGCGTCGACGAGAAACGCCAACAGCGGGCGGTCAACGCCGGCCGAGGGCTCGATGACGTACGGAACCACGTGCTTGCCGCGCTCCTCGTCGAAGTACACCAGGTCGCGCCCACTGAACTGCGCGTGCTGGCGCAGGTCGAAGTCGCGCCGGTTGGCGATGCCCTCGATCTCCATCCACCCCATCGGGAAGTAGTACTCAACGTCGAAAGTGGCGGCGGCGTAGTGCGCCAGCTCATCGGGCCCTTGCTGACGCAGGCGCAGGCGCTCGCGGGTCAGGCCCAAGCTCGTGTACCACTCCAGACGCGTGTCCAGCCACTGGCGATGGATGCGCTCAGCGTCGTCCGGATGGCAGAAGTACTCGATCTCCATCTGTTCGAACTCGCGGACGCGGAAGATGAAGTTCTTAGGGGTGATCTCGTTGCGGAATGCTTTGCCGATCTGAGCTACGCCGAAGGGCAGCTTGCGCCGGGTGGTGGTGAGCACATTGTCAAAGTTGACAAAGATAGCCTGAGCCGTCTCCGGGCGCAGGTAAACGAGGGCGGCGTCCTCCTCGACCGGTCCGACGTAGGTCTTGAACATCAGGTTGAACATGCGGGCCTCGGTGAACTGGCCCTTCGCCTTGCAGGTCGGACAGACGTCGCCTTCGATCTCGTCGGCGCGGAAGCGGCCCTGACAGTTGCGGCAGTCGACCATCGGGTCCGTGAACGTGTCGACGTGGCCGCTGGCCTTCCACACCGTCGGGTGCATCAGGATGCTGGCGTCCAAGCCGACCATGTCGTCGCGCTCCTGGACGACGGCCTTCCACCAGGCGCGCTTGATATTGTTCTTCAGTTCCACGCCCAGCGGGCCATAGTCCCAGGCGCCGCCCAGCCCGCCGTAGATCTCGCTGCTCTGGAAGATGAACCCGCGGCGCTTGCAGAGCGAGACGATCTTGTCGAGGTCGGCGGCTGGAACCGGGTCGTTGCTCACGGCTGATCCCTTCGCAGAAGGAAGGACGGCTGGCTGCCGCCCTCCTAGGGTGATGACGCGCAAACGGTAGCAAATGGCGGTGGATGAGCGGAAGAACGACCGGCTCGGGTCGGCCCGTGCTCGCACCGGGCGTCTTCCTTGACAGCCTACTGGGGTCTACCTAGAATGACGGTGACCCGAGCCGCCGCGCGCGCGTTCGGGTCGACAATTGAATACGCATGAATACGCGGCCCCG
>JBBITS010000279.1:0-2734 GCA_037440665.1 Chloroflexota bacterium | reverse complement strand
CTGTCGGCTGTACCACTTGTTTTGTCAATGACCATCAGCGTGGCGTGGCACAACACGACTACGAAGCGCTATCCCCGAAGGTGGCCTTCACGCCACGTGATCAATACTTGATTAGCGTGCGCACGTCCCTGCCCTGCAGGCGGCGCTTGCCGCCGAGATCGTCCAGCTCGACGAGGAAGAGAACGGCGACGACCTCGGCGCCGAGCTTCTCGATGAGCGCGATGGCGGCTTCCGCAGTGCCGCCCGTCGCCAGCAGATCGTCGATGAGCGCCGTGCGCTGCCCCGGCTTCAGAGCGTCGGCATGGATGTCGAGCTGGCCCTGCCCGTACTCCAGCGCGTACTCGACGCTCATGCGTTCGGCCGGCAGCTTGCCCGCCTTCCGGACCGGCACGAACGGCACGCCCAAGTTGTACGCCACCGGCGCGCCGAACATGAACCCGCGCGACTCGACGCCGACCACCGCCTCGACGCGCCTCTGGCGCAGATACGCCGTGAACTCGTCGATGACGTGGCGGAACGCTTCGCTGTCTTGCAACAGCGGCGTGATGTCACGGAAGAGGATGCCCGGCTGGGGGAAGTCGGGCACGTCGCGGATGTACGAGCGGAGGTCGAGCCTCTTCCCCGACGCGTCAGACACCGGTGGACACTCCGATCAGGCGGCCGAGGCCGAACGTCAGCGCCGCCGCCACCGCACCGAGCGCGAACTGGCGCAGGCCGCTGACGACGGCGCTCCGGCCCGTAAACAACGACAGCGCCGCGCCAACACCGAACAACGCAAGGGCGCTCAGGGCCGCGCTCGCCACTACAAACGGCAGGCTGCTGTTGGCGCCGAACATGAACGGAACGACCGGCACCAGCGCTCCGGCAGCGAAAGCCAGGAACGACCCGATGGACGCGCCCCACGGCGACCCCAACTCGCCGGGGTCGAGCCCCAGCTCCTCGCGCACCATGGTGTCCAGCGCCGACGCCGGGTTCGCCATTATGCGCTCGGCCATGGCCTCGGCGTCTTCCTTGGGCAGGCCCTTCGTGCGGTAAATGAGCGCCAATTCCCGCTTCTCTTCTTCCGGCGAGATGGCCATCTCGTCGCGCTCCAGCTCGATCTGACGCTCGAACAGCTCGCGTTGGGCGCGCATGGAGACGTACTCCCCGGCGGCCATCGAGAACGCGCCCGCCAGCAGTCCCGCGACGCCGGCCAGCAGGACGAATTCACCGTCGGTCCGCGCGCCGGCGAAGCCCATGACCAGCGACGTGTTTGACACCAGGCCGTCGCTGACGCCGAAGACCGTCGCCCGCAGAGTCCCGGAGCCGCCGCCGCGGTGCCACGGCTCACGGCCGGCGATGTCCTCGGGCGCCGACGGGCCGGGGCGGCTGAGGGCCGCCAGCGTCCGCGCGTGCTGCCGCTCGTCGGGCGCCAGCGCCTGCGCGGCGGCGTCCTGACTCATATACATCCGATAGCCCGTCGCCTCCATGGCGCGGACGACGGGCAGGACGGCCCTGACACCGAAGCGGCGCGCCAGCCAGCCCAGCGCTCGCACACGGAACGACGGGTGCGGCTCCGGCACTCTCACTCCGGCCTCACGAAGCTTCTGGCGCCACACGTCCGCGTGTCGCTCCTCGACGCCCGCCAGCTCCTCGAAGACGCGCGCGCGGGCCGGGTCGGCCTCGGCGGCCGCCATCATACGGTAGAGGGCGATGCCGTCGATCTCCCCGGCGAGGTTCTCGCGGAACCGGCGGATGTCATCGGGGCTGACGTCTGTGGCGGCTCGGGTGTCGGGCGACGTTCCGGCGCTCATGTCATCGCATCATACCATCAGATGGCAGGTTCAGCGGTGGCACACAGTCACGAGCCGGATGCACACCACAGTCCGTCCGGCCATCGTCGTGTCAGGCTCATCGCTAGCGACAAGGCGAGCGCCGGTTGATCACCAGCACTGTGCTTCGGGTGCTATGATAATCCATGAACCATTTTCCGAAGGAGATGGCTCATGGACAACCGGGTGATGATCTTCATCGACAGGAGTAACCTCTACCATTCGCTCAAGCAGGTCGCCGGCAGGACGAACATCGACTTCGGGGCATTCTGCGCACGCCTGGCCAACGGTCGGCCCCTCATTCGCGCCTATTACTACAACGCCGCAGTGGACCAGGAACGAGAGCGTCAACGCTACAAGGACCAGCAGCGGTTCTTCGAGAGTCTGCGGCAAATCCCGAGGCTTGAGGTCAAGTTGGGGACCTTGGTCTACCGGGACTTCCCCAACGTGCCGCCGTACGAGAAGGGCATTGATGTCCGGCTCGCCACAGATATGCTCACTCACGCGTTCCGGGCAAACTACGACACTGCCATCCTGGTCAGCGGTGATAACGACTTTGCCGACGCCGTTCAGGCCGTGAAGGACCTGGGACGTAACGTCGAGATCGCATTGTTTGGCAGCCCGGGATCATCACGACGCCTTCGCGATGTCGCGGACGACGTCATCGCCCTTGGTCCCGACTGGCTGGAGGGATGCTGGACATAGAACAAGAGGTCGCCACCGGCGACCTCTTGGAGTTCATCGCCGCTGGTCGCCGATGGCGACCAGCGGGGGCTCATCTCCGTTTAGTATCGGCCACCCTTAGTGCGTTGTCAAGTACGACAGCGAGCGATTCCCTGGCAGCCACACCTGGCGTGTAGCGGGGCGTGCGCGGGTCGCGTCTCTAGACTGCTGTAAATTCCGGCGGGCAGTCCCTGCGGTTT
>JBBITS010000278.1:0-2757 GCA_037440665.1 Chloroflexota bacterium | reverse complement strand
GAGGCAGTGCATCGTGGAGAGCATCGGCGTGTTTACCAGATGGCTCATGGCCATGGCCATCTCGCCGGCATGGTTGTGGATGATGTCGAACTCTCGGCCCTCGCGGAGAGCCAGCGCCATGTGCATCCACTCGTAGGGCTGAGGGTAGACTAGGTCGGTTGCGGTGCGCAGGCTGCGGTGGTAAGTCGCGAGGAGGGTTGCGGAGGTGACGGAGTCGCCTGCGGCGCAGAGAGTCACGTCGTGGCCCTGGCGGACCAGCTCTTCAGTCAGGACCGACACCACTGCTTCAGTGCCCCCGTAGGCCGGGGGAGGGACCGTTTCCCACAGCGGAGCCAGTTGCAGAATACGCATCTACAGCACGCCTCCGGTTCGAATGCAGCGCCATAGCCGTGCGGTATTCGGTTTTCGTCTGTTGCTGCGCTTCGGCTCGTTTCAGGGGCGAGCGCCCCTCTCGGCCTTGCCGGCGTTACGGCTTGACTCGGGGCCGGCGGGGCCTTGCAGTCAACTACGCCTTAGCCCTGAGGAGTAGGGCCACCAGTACCTGAGATACCATAACCCAGCGCCTACGGGCGTGGCAAGTGCCTCCTGCACAAGCGTAGCGGCGCATGGGGGAGGTCAGCGGCAGCCAGCGCCCTATCGTGGCGCTGAACGCCCCACAGCCTCTCTTGACGTGATGAATCCCGACGCCGTCGAGCCTCAGACTGCCGCCGCTTCTCCATCCTCAGAAGGGCGTAAGTCTTTCACCTGAAGCTGCATGCCGTTCCTCTCGACCCCTGCATAGCGGTCGGGGCTGAAGCCGTATACCACGTCGACCCGCTGCCGCGCCGTCACGCCGGAGCCGCCAAACCCGAAGGCAATGGCCGGCCACACGAGAGATCCGTCTCGCAGCTTCAAACGGAGGTGGCTCCCGTCGCTTCCCACCTCTCGCGCGTCCATGACCTCAACGCTGCGTGACAGGAATACAGGCTCCGGGTTGCCGTTCCCGTGTGGTTCGAGGAGGGACAGCCACCGCAGGTCCTCGCCGGTGATGGCGCGCAGCGGCAGGGCCGCGTCGATGCTCAGGGCCGGGGAGAGTTGTACCCTGTCGAGCTGGCGTTTCGCGATTTCGCGGAGGCGTCGCCGGATCTCCGGCAGGCGTTCGTTGAGCGCAGTGAAACCTGCCGCCTGACGGTGTCCGCCAAACCGCACGAACAACTCCGGCATCTCGCGGAGGGCGGCAGTGATGTCGAACTCGGGGATGCTACGGCACGAGGCGCGGCTTTCGCGCTCGCCTTCTTCGTAGGCCACCACAGGCCGGTACCACGCGTCGGCGAGCCTCGACGCAACCAGGCCGACGATGCCCGGTGAGAACGACGGGTGACCCACAAAGAGGACGGGCTCGTCTTCCTGTCCGGCGATCAGTTCCTCCGCCAGGGCGAGCGCCTCCTGCTGCGCTTGCTGGCGGGCTTCGTTCAGGCGGCTAAGCTCGCGCGCCAGCTCCCCGGCGCGAAGTTCGTCGGACGTCGTCAGCAGCTCAAGCGCCAGGCGAGCGTGGGCCATCCGCCCGGCGGCGTTAAGGCGCGGGCCGAGCGAAAACCCAAGATGCTCCGTCATCAGACGCCGGGTGTCGAGTCCAGCGACCTGGATAAGCGCGGCCAGACCCGGCCGCGACGTCTGGCTCAGCGTCTTCAGCCCGCGCCGCACGAGATCGCGGTTGGCGCCTGACAGGGGGGCGACGTCGCACACGGTGCCCAGCGCCACGAGGTCGAGATACAGGTCTTCGTCGAGCGCGTGGCCGTCGTCGTCGTAGAGCGCGGCGAGGAGTTGGAACGCGATGCCGCAGGCCGCGAGTTCGCTCAATGATCCCGCGTCGGCGCCGGGCAGACGCGGATTGACCAGCGCGTTGGTTTCGGGCAGGGCGGACGGCGTCGCGTGGTGGTCGAGCACAATCACGTCCATACCCAGGCCACGGGCGTGCGCCACCTCGGCCACGGAACTCGTCCCGCAGTCAGCGGCGACGAGGATGCTCGCGCCGCCCCGCCTCAGCGCGTTGATGGCCGCGACGTTCAGGCCATAGCCCTCGGTGAAGCGGTCGGGCACGTAGCTGATGGTTCGCGCGCCGAGCCGGCTCAGGCCGTCGCTGAGGATGGCGCACGCCGTCGTCCCGTCGACGTCGAAGTCGCCGAAGATGGCGACGGCCTCGCCGTCGCGGCAGGCGCGGCGGAGGCGCTGCACGGCCTGCGTCATGCCGGGCAGCCGATAGGGGTCGCCGCTGTTGTCGCCACCGTAGAGGAAGGCTTGCGCCTCGGCGTCGGTGGCGCAGCCGCGCAGGGCGAGCAGCCGGGCGATGAGGGGCGGATAGGGACCGCCAGGAACGGCGGCCGGGCTGGCGCGCCCGCGCCACCGCAATTGTCTGGTAGCCGGCCGGGCTCCGGCGACGGAACGGCTCTGACGAGCCGGGGCTCTGTTGGGGCTGACATCCATGTCTTGCCGATGATACAGGAGCGAACGCGCGTTCGAGAAGAGGGGGCTAGAAATCTCTATTGTTCGAACTTGCGGAAAATGACCGCCGCGTTGTGCCCGCCGAGGCCGACGTTGTTGCACAGCGCCGCCTGCACCGCCATCTGGCGCGCGACGTTGGGCACGTAGTCGAGGTCGCAGTCGGGGTCGGGCGTCTCGTAGTTGATGGTCGGTGGCACAAGGTCGTGATGGACGGCGAGTACGCAGGCGATGGCCTCGATAGCGCCCGCGGCGCCCATGGCGTGGCCGGTCATCGAC
>JBBITS010000277.1:0-2783 GCA_037440665.1 Chloroflexota bacterium | reverse complement strand
CATGAACGTAGGCCGCAACCCCAGCGGAGCGGACCATCTCCTGGCCATAGGAGCGGAGAAGGCCGTCATGACGGTCGCCACGTCGGCCGCCCTGCGGTCGGTGCTCAACGTGCTGGAGAGCGGCCAGTTCCCCGACGTGAAGGTCGGCGTGGCCCCGATGCCCGGGCTCCGCGAGGACGGCGGCGGCGGCATCGCCGTCGGCGGGGGCGCGTTATTCGTCGTCAACCGCTCGTCCGCCGCCGAGCAGGAGGCCGCGCGCATCTTCGCCCGCTGGCTTGCCGAGCCGGAGCAGCAGGCGCGCTGGCACGTCGGCAGCGGCTATGTCCCCATCCGAAAGTCGGCCGTTGACCTGCCGGCGGTACAGGAGCTGTGGTCGGCGCAGCCCCAGTTCCGCGTGGCCTACGACCAGCTGTTCGCTGGCCAGGCGGTCACCGCCGCCCGCGACCGCGAGCTGTCGGAGGTCCGCGACGCCGTCGTGACGGCGCTGGAGGAGATGCTGCTGCAGGGCAAGGACCCAGACGCGGCGATGGACGGCGCGGCGCAGAAGGCCAACCAGGCGATCGAGGAGTACAACGACCGTATCCGCTAGCACGGACCGAATCTGGCGCGGACCGCATCCGCTGGCGCGGACCGCATCCGTTGCGCGGGCGAAGCGGGTTCCGCAGGAGGGGGCAATTGTGAGACTGGCGTTCGCAGGGACAGCGATCCTGGTCGCGCTGGCCGCCATCCTGGCCGGTTGCGGTGGTGGGGACGGCGGCGCGCCCTCGGCCGAATGCCCGATCGGCCTCGTCGAGCAGGCTTCCGGCGCCGTGAACATCGACTTCTGGTTCGCCGAGCAGGCAGCCAACCAGGAAACGCCTCGCAGGACAAGATCCGCGTCAACGCCGCCTTCCAGGGCAGCTACGACGACAGCACCGCGAAGTACCTGGCCGCCCTCCGCAGCGGCGATCTCCCCGACATCGTCCAGGTCGTCGACTGGGAGACGCAGCGCGTCATCGACAGCCGCAGCGTCGTGAAGGTGCAGGACTGCATCGATCAGGAGGACTACGACCTCAGCGACTACCTGCCGCGCGTCGTCGCCTACTGGAGCATCGGCGGCGAGCTCTGGTCCTATCCGTTCACCGCCGCCGCCGACGTCCTCTACTACAACGCGCGCGCGTTCGAGAAGGCCGGCCTCGACCCCGCCGTCCCTCCGAAGACGCTGGAGGACGTCCGCGCCTACTCACAGCAGATCGTGGACTCCGGTGCCGCCCGGCACGGCATCTCGGTGGAGATGCACTCGTGGTCCGTGGAAAACTGGCTCGCCAAGTTCGAGCAGCCCATCGTCGACAACGACAACGGCCGTACCGCGCGGGCCACGAAGGCCGTCTTCGATAGCGATGCCGGCCGCGAGCTCTTCACCTGGTTTGACGGCATGGTGGATGACGGCCTCGCGATGAACGTCGGCCGCAACCCGAGCGGCGCCGATACGCTGCTCCCCATCGGCAGCGGCGACGTCGCCATGACCCATGGCAGCTCCGCTGCGATGCGCTCCGTCTTCGGCGTGCTCGAGAGCGGAGAGTTCCCCGACGTCAAGGTCGCCGTCGCCCCGATGGCCGGCGGCGATGGCGGCGTGGTCGTTGGCGGTGCGTCGCTCTTCATCGTGAACAAGTCCTCGCCCGTCGAGCAGGAGGCCGCGCGCATCTTCGCCCGCTGGCTCAACGAGACCGCGCAGCAGGCCGAGTGGCACATTGGCAGCGGCTATATCCCGTTGCGGAAGTCGGCCGCCGGCCTGCCCGCCATCCAGGACTTCTGGGCTCAGAACCCGGAGTTCCGCGTCGCGTACGACGAGCTGTCAGGCGGCGAGGTCACCGTCGCGAACTCCGGCGCCGTCATCGGGCCGTTCGGCGAGGTCCGCCGCGCGGTGGTCGGGGGCCTCGAGTCGATGGTGCTGCAGGGTGTCGAGCCCGCGACCGCACTCACTAACGCCGCGAACGCGGCCACGGATGCCATCGAAAGCTACAACTCCCGCATCTCCGAATAGCCCGGCGCCGGGTGGTCTACCGCCGATTGCTGCGGTTGGTGGGAGGCGGAAGGTCGGGGTTGACGGGCCCTGCCCGCAGCGTGCGAAGCTGCTCCCACTTTGCCCGCGACTCCGTTTCCAGTGCCTTGATCGCCGCGCCGTCGTGGTACACGCCCGGCGCTCGAATCGCCCGCACGCGGTCCGCGATGCGGCCGATATCGTCCAGAAGCCGCCGCTCGGCTTCGTTTGTCGTCATGGATGCCTCCGCTGTTTCGGGATGTCTCTTTGGCCGACATGCAGCGCGTCGACGCGCCGGCCTGTATTAGACCTTCATCATAGCCGATCACTCGCTCAGCCGATTCACGAACGGCAGCACGCATCGCATGGAGGGACGTGCATCCTCCTGCGCGCTTATGTGTCGATGGTGCGTCTTCCCGAACGGGGCCGCTCAGGGCAAGTCGATGTCGACGACGTTGTTGCCTCCCAGGCCGAAGAGGCTCCCGTCGAGGACCAGTGTGCTCGCGTAGCTGCCTGTGGTCGTCGCACCCAGCGAGCTCGGGGTGAAGGTGAACACGTCCTCGTTCGCCCCGGCGATCCCCGGCGCCGCGAACGCGCCCGCCGTCGAGAGATACAGCGACCCGGTCGTGGCCACAGCCAGCGCATCGACATCCTCGCTGGAGCCCGCCAGCCCAACGTCGCTGCCGTCGAAGTACACGGCCCACGCGCCCGCCGTCGCTGTCCCGAGCGACGCGGGCGTGAACTCGAAGACGTCCTCGTCCGC
>JBBITS010000276.1:0-2806 GCA_037440665.1 Chloroflexota bacterium | reverse complement strand
CCTGTCTGGAAGCCTGGACTTCTTGGGGAAAGAGGACAGGCCCGAAAGACAAAGGGCGCCCCGTTCGGAGCGCCCCTGCTCTCTGCTCTATGCTCTCTGCTCTCGCGGCCCTACTTCTGCAGGATGTGGATCGTGCACGCCGAGCCGAGGCCGATGACGTGAGCCAGGCCCACCTTCGAACCCTCGACCTGGCGCGCGCCCGCATCACCCCGCAGGTGCCACATGATCTCGACGACGTTGGCGACGCCCGTCGCGCCCAGCGGGTGGCCCTTCGACAGCAGGCCGCCGCTGACGTTCACCGGCACCTTGCCGCCCAGGCTCGTCTGGCCTTCGTCGACCATCTTCCCGGCCTCGCCCTCGCCACAGAGCAAGAGGTTTTCGTAGTGGATCAGCTCGGCGGTGGCGAAGCAGTCGTGCAGCTCCACCTGGTTCACGTCCTCGGGACCGACACCCGCCTTTTCGTAGGCTTCCTTCGCGGCGTTCCGGGTGAGCGTGTTGACGTCCGGGAGGGTCAGGTCGCGCTGCGTCCACGGGTCGGATGTCAGCACCGACGCCGCGATCTTGATGGGCTTCGTCGTGTACTGGCGCGCCTTCTCCGCCGAGGCGATGACGATGGCCGCCGCGCCGTCGCCCGTCGGGCAGCACATGTATAGCGTGTTCGGCCAGGCAACGATCCGGGCGTTCATGACGTCTTCCAGCGACATCTCGACCTGGTACTGCGAGTACGGGTTCATGGTCGAGTGCTTGTGGTTCTTCACCGATATCTTGGCGAAGTGCTCGAACTTCGTCCCGTACTTCTTCATGTGCTCGACGCCGGCCATGCCGAACACGGCGGGCATGAGGCCGGAGCCGACGACGCCCTCGGTCGAATACGCCGGGTCGCCGCCAGCGCCGCCGGCGCCCAGAAGGCCCATCTTGCCCATCTGCTCGGAGCCGACGGCCATGGCCACGTCGTAGGCGCCCGAGGCGACGGCCATGTAGGCCTCGCGGAGCGCCGTCGAGCCGGTGGCGCAGGCATTGGAAACGTTGATGACGGGGATGCCGGTCTGGCCGATGATCTGCAGGATGCGCTGACCGATCATGGCGTTGGCCTGATAGAGGTTGCCGCTGGACAGGAGCTGGACGTCGCTCATGGACATCCCGGCGTCCTTCAGCGCCTCGATGGCCGCCTGGGCCGCCAGTTCGGGCACGGTCTTGTCCGGGTACCGCCCGAACTTGATCATCGCGCCGCCGACAATGACTACGTCACGCATGAACTCCTCCTCAGTTCACCGCCCGCAGGCGGGCTTCCGTCCGCTCGAGGCGGCGAACCTACTTCTTCACCGGGCGGTACTTGAACGCGTAGACGTCATTCCCCTCGCGGTCCGTCCGGATTTTCTCGACGTACATCTCCACGGGCATGCCGAAGATCTCCTCCGGCTTGAAGTTGACCATGTCCACGCCCTCGACGTTGCAGCGCACTGAGACGCCTTCGGGCAGGTCGACGATGGCCGCCATGTACGGCACCGGCACTCCCGGCGCCGACTGGTGGACGACGGAGAACACGTGCACCTCGCCACGGTTGCTGAGCTGCACGGCCTCGAAGTTATCCACCGCGAAGCACTTCGAGCACGCCATGCGGGAGCCAAGGTAGACGGCACCGCACTTCTTGCACTTGCTGCCCTGGAGATGCGCCTTGCCGCCCTCCTGATCCGGCAGCTTCAGGAACGGCACGATGGGGCGCGCCTGTTTCTCAGTGGTCGCAGTAGCTTCAGCCAAACAAGGGCCTCCTTTCGATCTCCGGGGACTACGCTTGTGGGCGCCGGGTCGCGTAGCGCGACGAGGACGCTACCCGAACCCCTGGATTCGGGCGCATGGCGATTATAGACCCCTGCACCCGTGAGTCAAGAGACTTTCGCCTCAGGTCGGCAGCAGCCTCCCCAGTCCGGCCGCCTTCCCCGGCGCGGCCATCCGTCGTTGCGCGCTGGCCTGATGCAGACGCCATCCACGCGCACCCGCGCCCCCCGCGACCATGGCGGATGGCCCTGATGCCTTTGGGACCGCCGCGTCATGACCATCGCCAGTCCGTCTGGCCCCTACCGGAAGCCGCGCCCGCCCGATACAACAGAGGTGACGGCTTCGTTACTGGAGTGCGACTAGACGCTGACTTAGCGGCGGCAGTGAGAGCAGAGTGGCAAGACCGAGGATAGGGCTCGCGCTGGGCGCGGGCGGCACCAAGGGCATGGCGCACGTGGGCGTCCTCAAGGCGCTCTACGAGGCCCACATCCCCATCGACTGCATCGCCGGGGCCAGCATCGGCTCCATCTTCGGCGCGGGCTACGCCTCCGGTCGCGTGCCCGAGGAGATGGTGCGCGGCATCTATCAGACGGCAACCCGCGACGTGCTCGACTTCTTCCGGCACGGGCTGCGGCTGAGCCGCGACAACCCGCTGGCCAACACCTTCCGCCGCGCTTTCGAGGGTCTGACCTTCGAAGACCTCGACATCCCGTTCACCGCCGTCGCCGCCGACATCGTCGAGAAGCGCCCCGTCTTCATCACCGAGGGCGAACTCGTTCCGGCGCTGGAGGCCAGCATCGCCGTGCCTCTGGTCGCCCGGCCCGTCGAGTGGCAGGGCCGCCTGCTGGTGGACGGCGGCTTCTGGGAATCGTCGCCGGTGAGCGCCGCCGCCTACCTCGGCGCCGACGTCATCATCGCCGTGGAGCTGGGCGACCCGATCGCCCTGCCCTCCAGGCTCCGGCCCGCCGCCCGCTGGTTCGCGTCGCTCTTCGACACCTCGATCGCGGCGCGTTTTTTGGGCGCCCGGGCC
>JBBITS010000275.1:0-2837 GCA_037440665.1 Chloroflexota bacterium | reverse complement strand
GAACGCGAGAAGCGCGCGCTCGAATGTGAAGGCGACGTCGGCCGAGGTAAACGGCGTCCCGTCGGACCAGCGCACGCCGTCTTTGAGCGTGAGGGTGTAGATGCGGTTGTCGGCCACCTCCCACTTCTCTGCCAGTGAGGGCTCCACGTCCTGCGTGACGCGATTGACCCGGATGAGCTTGCCTGCCGTCAACAGCGCATAGAGATCTGTCGGCGCCTGGCCCGCGGCGATGCGATTGAACGACCGAGGCTCCTGTCCCATCGACGCTGTGAGCGTGCCGCCGCTCGTCGGCGTTTCGGGCGCGGGCGCTGCGCGCTGCTCGATCGGCGGCTGCAGGTCGCGCCAGATGCAGAACGCCGTCAGCGCGAGCGCGCCCAATAGCAGGACGCTCAGCAGTGCCCGTGATTGTCGGTTCACCTGTTGTCCGTGTGGCCAATGGATTGGCCGGTTGGCTCCTGCACTGAACCTTGCAAATCCTTCGAACCGTGTGCAGAAGCTCGGAACACGCGGGCCGGCGATCGTGCGGGGACAACCAACTAGCCAGCCCCCGAAGAACCGCCAGCCTTGGCCGCAGCTCGAATCCTAGACCACAACCTCTGCCATGGCAATCAGTTAGGGCGACGGGGAATGCCGTACCGGAGCTCTGGCACTGCCTGTGCGAATGGATCAGGTGCAAAAGGAGTCCGGCGTGATGGAGACGGAAGCCTTGTCCCCTGGAGGGACGTTTCAGCCGCAGCTGGGCCGCAGCGTGAGCATCGAGCAGGCCGCGCAGCTACTGGGCGTGTCGCGTCGGACCATCTACTACCGGATTCGCGACGGTCGGCTGCGGACCATCCGGACGCTCGGCGGCTCGCAGCGCGTGCTGCTCGACTCGGTGGAAGAGCTGCGCAGCGCCGGGCCGTCGCACTGAGCTCAACTTCAGAGGCCCCCTAGAGAGGATCGCCGTCATGTCGACCGTCAAGCGTTTCCAGCGCGCATCGCTCGCCCGGCCCATGCGAGCCGCCTTCATCGCGGCGCTGCTCGTCTGTTGCTGGTCGGGCGCGGCGGAGGCTCAGCATCGGGCGCGGCTGTCGGCGGACCTCGGCACCTATCTGGCGTCCGGCGCGGGCGACCCGGTTGACGTGATCGTCTCGGGAAGCGCGGACCGTATCGAGCGGGTGGCGAGCCGCCACGGGCTGCGCGTGAAGAAGCTGCTGAGCTCGGGTGCGGTGCTGTCGGTGTCGCCGGGTGGGCTCGATGCGCTGGCCAACGACGCCGAGGTGGACGCGCTTGCCGGCGATGCCATCGTCCGCGCGCACATGGCGGTGACGACGGCGACGACGGGGGCGGCGGCGGCGTGGGCCGGTCAGATCGGGGCGCTGGGCGCGGTGACGGGCCAGGGCATTGGTGTTGCCGTGATCGACAGCGGCATCGCGAATCATCCCGCGCTGGCCCGGCGCGTTGTGGCGTCGGTGGACTTCACCGATCCGCGGGGCACGGGCCTGGACCTGTACGGGCACGGCACCCACGTCGCGGGCATCATCGCGGCGCGCGGCTACAGCAGCAACGTGGACGGCGCGGCGTCGGGCATGGCGCCGGGGGCGTATCTGATCAACCTGAAGGTGCTGGGCGGCGACGGCTCCGGCGCGTGAGCGACGTCGTCGAAGCGATTGACTGGGCGATCCGCTATCGCCGGACGTTCGGCATTCGTGTGTTGAACCTGTCGCTTGGCACGCCGCCGACGGCGAGCGCGGCGGACGATCCGCTGTGCCAGGCCGTCGAGCGCGCCGTGCGCGCCGGGCTGGTGGTGGTGGCGTCGGCGGGCAATTACGGGCAGACGGAGGACGGGCGGCTGGTGTATGCGAGCGTGACCTCGCCTGGGATCTCGCCCTACGCGATCACGGTGGGCGCGCTGCGGACGCAGGGCACGGTGGATCCGAGCGACGACGAAGTGGCGCCGTGGAGTTCGAAGGGCCCGACGCTGGTGGATCACTTGATCAAGCCGGATCTGGTGGCGCCGGGGTCGCGGATTGTGTCGACGGCGGCGGCGGGGTCGACGCTGGTGCAGCAGTATCCGGATCGGCTGATTGATGGTCCCGGCGCGCGGGACTACTTCGTGCTGAGCGGGACGAGCATGGCGGCGGCGGTGGTGAGCGGGGCGGCGGCGCTGGTGCTCGAGGGCCAGCCGCGCTGGACGCCGCTGCAGGTGAAGCTGGCGCTGCAGGCGAGCGCGGAGTTCCTGCCGGCGGCGGGGCTGTTGGGTGGTGGGGCCGGGAGGCTGAATCTGGAGGGGTTGGAGGAGGACAGGCTGCAGACGGTCTCAGCCACCGGAAAGATCGGGGCCGCAAGTCCCACCTCGGAAGCGGACTCCATCATTTGGGGGAATTCTCGCATTTGGGAGAATTCTCGGATTGCTGGCAATTCCATCATCTGGGGTAACTCCATCATCTGGGGTAACTCCATCATCTGGGGCAACTCCATCATCTGGGGTAACTCCATCATCTGGGGCAACTCCATCATCTGGGGTAACTCCATCATCTGGGGCTAAACGTTGACTCGCGAGCAAACGAAGAGGAGTATGCAATGAGCCGACTAATCATTTGGGGTGAGTAGTCCGATAAACAGACGGCTTGGTTCCTAGCCAATGACCCCTGCTGGTTCGCTCCGGAGGGCGGGGTACCTTTATCTCCGCGCCATACCTATCGCCGGTGTATGCGTACTCCTCTGGGCATTGGCCGATCTCGTTCTGAGCCCTCCTCCCTCACGAGTTTGGCTCGCCTTGGCGGCCCTTACTGTCTTGACGGGGTCGTTCACGATAAAAATCCCCGGCTTGGTGGCTCGATTGTCGGTCTCCGAGC
>JBBITS010000274.1:278-2882 GCA_037440665.1 Chloroflexota bacterium | reverse complement strand
GTGTTCGTCGGCGTCTTTGTCGGCGTGGCAGTCGGGCACGGGTGGAAGCTCTGCGACTTCTCGTTGGTGGCCGTCTGCTCGATGCGGATGCTGTTGGCGCCCGGGCGCATGTTGCTGATGTCCAGCGGTCCGAAGTTCACGACGCTGGACGTCGCGTTGACGGTCTGACGCGATCCGGGAATCTCGATCCAGTCGCCTTCGCCGGGTACGTGGTCGGTGACGTAGATGTCGAACGTGCCGCGGAAGCTACCGACGGTCAACGTGCCGACGATGTCCCCGTTGGAATCGCAGCTCCAGTTGAAGGTCCAGGCCGAGACCGGCCCGGCGCGGTAGAGGAGCACGGCCGTCGCGGCGAGGATGGCCATTACCAGCGCGGCGAGCGCGGAAGCGCGTCCGAGTGTGTTATCGAGTCGCGAGACGAAGCGCGATCGCATGGCTCCTCCACGGCCTTTGGAAGCGACTCGCCTCCGGCGAGGCGCGACGGACGTCGGGTTGACCTGCCGCGCCGGATGGCGCGAACGAGGTCAGGCGCGGGGGAGGACGGGGCGTAATGCGGGGATTTGGTCCAGGCTCAGCCCTGGTTGCCGAGCCGGAGGCCAGCAGCGATCATCGCCATGCCTGCCGCAAAGACGGCGGCGCCGGTGACGGTGACCAGGCTCAGGCTGCCGGTCAGAAAGTCCACTAACAACCCTCCGGTATGGGTACCTTCTGAGATACGGCGGCGCGGTCTCCCGCGCCTGTCCCTGCTGGAGGGTCTTGCCTTGCCGAAACGGGTTGGGGCCAGGGGACGCCAGCCAGGCCCCGCCTCCTGAACGCGCGTCCCCTGGGCCCGTAGCCCCACTGTTGGGTGGCGCTCCTCAGGGCCACCTGGGCCCCGGTCGCCATAACCGACTCGCGCTCACCGGCGTCCTTGCCGTGTCAGCCGCAGCCAAGGAGGCGCGGCTGTCGCGGTCGTGTGCCGATAATTCCTGATCGGATGGTTTCCCGCCGTCCGTTCCACCAGACGTCCGGCGGCTCTGAATCGGGCGGATTGTGGCACACCCTCCACAGTATGTCAAGAGGCCTGCGGCCTTCCGCCAACTGGAACGGCGGGTGCTAGCTCTCCATTACACGCGTTCCGGTTAGGTGGATTTTTCTTGAAGCCCCTCCATACGGCGGGGCGTTCGGACGACACTTTGACAGGGTGGTCATGCTGATCCGCTGGCTGTTCATGCTTGCCTCGTTCACCGCAGCGGCGCTGCTGGCCGGCGCGGCGCTCGCCCAGGACGCCGCCGAGCGGCTCGACATCGTGTCCTATGACGATAAGAGCTACCCGGCCATCCAGGTCGTCGCCGCCGTCGCCGACGGGAGCGCCCGGCCGATCACGGGACTGACCGCCGAGCAGTTCGAGGCGACCATTGCCGGCCAGCCTGTGACCGTAAAGAGCGCAACCGAGGCGGCGGATAGCTCTATCGGGATCGACGTGGCGCTGGTGATTGACGTAAGCGGCA
The DNA here is from genome assembly GCA_037440665.1 of Chloroflexota bacterium. Taxonomy (GTDB): domain Bacteria; phylum Chloroflexota; class Dehalococcoidia; order DSTF01; family JACRBR01; genus DATLZC01. The sequence continues at coordinate 1,392 of JBBITS010000274.1, read as the reverse complement.
GCATGGAAGGCGCGCCGCTTGATCAGGCGAAAGCCGCGGCACGGGAGTTCATCGCCGGCCTTGGGCCGAACGACCGCGCGGTGGTCATGACGTTCGGCGACCAGGTTACTCTGGTGGTCGACTATACGGCCGACAAAGCTGCCACCACAGCAGCGGTGGACGCACTGGTTGCCGTGGGCAACACGGCGCTCTATCAGGCGACAGCCGACGCCGCCCACAGAGCGCTGTTATCGGAAACCGCCCGTCGCGTCATCGTGCTGCTAAGCGACGGTGTGGACTACGGCGGCAAGAGCCAGGTGGGGCGTGACGCTAGCCTGTCCGAAGCGCAAAAGGCAGGCGTTCCGTACTACACCATCGGCTTGGGATCCGGGATCGATCGCGGGTACCTCGATTATTTGGCGAACGCCACGGGAGGGCGCTTCCTCGAGGCGCCTGCGCCTCAGGACCTCTCGGCGCTCTACGCTGATATCGGGGCCGCCCTGCGCAGCCAGTACGTGATCGAACTCGACGCCAGCGGCGTGAGCTTCTCGGAGACCTCGGACCTGACACTGACCATCGCGGGCGCGGATCCGCCCCTGCAGGACACCGTAACGATTGAGCCGCACGTGGCGCCCGTGCAACTCCAGGTCGCACTGGAGGGCATCGCTGAGGGCGTGCCCGTGAAGGTGGGCGACGTGGTCACCGCTGCCGTCACGCCTTCCGGGATCGCCAGCGGCGTCACGTTCCGCATCGACGGCGTCAATGTCGGCGAGTTGGCGAAGGAGCCGTTCCAACTCTTGATTCCCGAACTGGGCGAGGGCCCGCACGAACTCCAGGTCGAAGCTCGCGGCCCAGCGGGAGAGGTGGCCGTCGCCAACGCCCCGCTGGACATCGCGCCCGCGCCTCCGCCGGGAGGCGGCGGCATGTCCCTGACACTGGTGGCGGTGACCCTGGTCGCCGCGGCGGTGATCGGCGGTGCCGGATATCTGCTTCTGCGGCGTGCACAGCGGCGGACGAGGCCCATCCAGGAACGCATCAGGCCCTGGGGCGACCGTCAATTCACACGAGAGGATTGGGGCACAGGCGAGGAGCCGGAGCCCGAGTACGACGTGTCAGAGGTGTTGGGCCAACTCGT
>JBBITS010000274.1:0-226 GCA_037440665.1 Chloroflexota bacterium | reverse complement strand
CCTTTAGCGTGGGCGCGGCGCCTCTTGGCCTGGGAAGCAGCTCGCGTTGCGCCATCCGCCTCCCGGCGGAAGAGGGGACGCTGGCCCGCGAGGAGGCCCGGGTGTGGGTCAGAAACGGCCGGCTGATGGTTCATCAGGTGGCGTCGTTGACGGCCATGGCGCTGGAGGGCGCCACCGGCGGCTGGTCCATCCTGGAGAGCGGAGATGAGTTCGAGGTGGGGTGCAC
>JBBITS010000273.1:338-2951 GCA_037440665.1 Chloroflexota bacterium | reverse complement strand
GATCGACCCGAGGCTCGTGCGGGAGATGTCGCGCCAGATGGGCCAGGGCAGTGTGCTCGTGACGGGCACCAACGGGAAGACGACGACGGCGCGGCTGCTGCGGAACATGGCGGAGGCGGCGGGGCTGCGTCCCATCGCCAACTATGCCGGCTCGAACATGATGCGCGGCATCGCCGCGGCGATGGTCCAGGCCGCCCGGTGGGACGGGAGGATCGGCTCCAGCGGCAAGCGCCTGGGCATCTTCGAGGTGGACGAGGCCACGGTCCCCCTGGTGGCGCGGCGTCTCCGGCCCCGGGCCGTCGTCTTCACCAACCTGTTCCGCGACCAGCTCGACCGCTACGGCGAGGTTGACCACGTCGTCGGCGTCTGGCGGCGCACCCTGGAGTCGGCCCCGGAGCGGATGGCGGTCGCGCTCAACGCCGACGACCCGTCGGTGGCGTCGCTGGGGCGCTATGCTCGCGGCCCCGTGATGTACTTCGGCGTGGAGGACGCCTCCGTCGGGCGGGAGGAGCCGGAGCACGCGGCCGACGTGCGCTGGTGCCCCGCGTGCGGCGGCAAGCTGTCGTACAGCGCGGTGTACTACGGACACGCCGGCAAGTGGTGGTGCGAGGGCACGCTGGGAAAGGGTGCGGCCTGCGACAACGCGCGGCCCGCGCCAGGCGTCCGCGCCGAACAGGTGCGCCTGCGCGCGGAGGGCTCGGACGTGCGCGTCACGACGCCCCAGGGCGTCCTGCAGATCGAACTGCAGCTCGCGGGCCTCTACAACGTCTACAACGCGCTGGCGGCGGCCGCGGCGGCGCTGGCCATCGGCCTGCCCCTCGACGCGTTCCAGCGTGCCATGACCCGCTTCGCCGCCGCCTTCGGACGGCAGGAGCGCTTCGACATTGATGGCCGCGCGGTGCAGGTGCTCCTCGGCAAGAACCCGGTGGGCATGAACCAGGCCCTGCGCGCCATCACCGCCTCGCCGGGGACCAAGCGCCTCCTGTTCTTCCTGAACGACGGCGAGGCAGACGGCCGCGACGTGTCGTGGATCTGGGACGTCGACTTCGAGGCGCTGCGAGAGGCGGAGGTTGGGGCGCTGTTCGCCGCCGGACGGCGGGCCGAGGACATGGCGCTGCGTCTGAAGTACGCCGGATTGGGCGCCGACGTGCCCGCGATGCGCAAGACGGCGGAAGCGCTGGACGCCGCGCTGCGCGCTACGCCGCCCGGCGGCACACTATACGTCGTTCCGACCTACACGGCGATGCTCGACGTTCGGGAGCTGCTGGCGTCGCGCGCAGGACGGCGTCCGTACTGGGAGGCCGCGCCGTGAGCGCCGTCGAACTGCGCCTGGCTCACCTGTATCCCGACCTCATGAACATCTACGGAGACCGGGGCAACCTGATCGCGCTGCGCTGGCGCTGCGAACAGCGAGGCATCGCCGTCACGGTGACGCCGCTGGGCCTGGGCGACGCCTTCGATCCCGCGGCGTTCGACATGGCGCTCATCGGGGGCGCGCAGGATAGCGAGCAGCGCCGCGTCGCCGACGACCTGCGCGACGTCAAGGGCGCGGGTCTGCGGGACGCGGTCGAGGCGGGCGTCGTCGTTCTCGCTGTATGCGGCGGGTACCAGCTCTTGCAGCGGTACTACCGCGCGGCGTCGGGCGAGGAGCTGCAGGGCCTGGGCGTGTTCGACGCCTGGACGGTTCATCCAGGCGAGCGCGCTCGGCGGCTCATCGGCAACGTGGTCGCTCGCTGGGAGGGCGGAACGCTCGCCGGTTTCGAGAACCACGGCGGGCGCACGGAGCTGGGTCCGGGCGCGAGACCGCTGGCGAAGGCCGTCCATGGATTCGGAAACAACGGCCGCGACGGTACCGAGGGCGCAGTGTACCGGAACGCCTTCGGCACGTATCTGCACGGAGCGCTTCTGCCCAAGAACCCGGCGTTCGCGGATCACCTGCTGCGCTTGGCGCTGCGGCGTCGCCGTCCCGACTACACCCTCGCGCCCATCGACGATCGAGCCGAGCTGCGCGCGCACGCGGCGGCGTTGCGCCTGCGCTGACGCGGCGGGACCCGTAGGGGAATGAATAGGGGAATGAACAATGTTAATGAAGGCCACGCTTCAGCGTGGCGCGATAGACCCTGCGCGCGGTCCCGGAGGTTGGAGGCTGGAGGTTAGAGGTTGGAGGTTGGAAGCGGCCGGCCGGAGATGGCTCCGTCCGAAGGCCACGCTTCAGCGTGGCGCACGGTAACCAAAGGAAGACGGCCACCTTGAAAGGTGGCCTTCCGATAGGGTAGTGAAGGCCACGCTTCAGCGTGGCGGGGAGCCCTGGGCGGATGGCCACCCTGAAAAGGCTGCCCGCCTCTGGGGGGCGGCCTCCATTATCATAATGTGACTACTCCCGTCCCATCGCCCGCCGCAGCGCGTCGCGCAGGCGGCGCTCGGTGATAAGCGCGGCGATGACCTCCCGATAGCCGTAGGCGACGACGGGCACGCGCTCGCCGTACCGCGACGCCAACGCCGGGTCGCTGTCAACGTTGACCTCACGCAACTGGTAGCCGAACTCGGGCTGGAGCTTGCGCAGCAGGACGGCTGCCTCCTCGCACAGATGGCAGCCGTCGCGGGTGTACAGAG
>JBBITS010000273.1:0-315 GCA_037440665.1 Chloroflexota bacterium | reverse complement strand
AGAGTGATTGTCCTCTTCGGGAGGTCCACGGGAGTTACGCCTTCGCGCCTGCCTTCGCCTTGCCGCGCTGCGGCACGCCGTAGTACGGTGAGCCTTCAGGCGCGGGCTCCCCTGCGCGCAACCCGGCCATGCGTGAGAACGCCAGCGCCGTCACCAGGCCCAGCGCGATGACGCCCAGCGAGATCACCTGCGGCCATGTGAACGGTCCGATGTGCAGGCTATCGGTCCGCAGGTAGCTCACGAAGAACCGCATGGCGCCGTACCCCAGGAAGAACATAGAGAGTACCATGCCGTCCCTGGGCAGGATGCGGCGGC
>JBBITS010000272.1:0-2957 GCA_037440665.1 Chloroflexota bacterium | reverse complement strand
GCTCGAACCGGGCGCGGGCGGGCGCACGACCTACCAGCTACCGTCGCCGCTGGCGGCTGGCGCGACCTACTACTGGCGCGCCCGGGCGCTGGACGGCGCCAACACGGGCCCGTATTCCGACGCGTCGCACTTCACCATGGTGGCGCCCGTGGTCATCGAGCCGCCGACGCCCATCGAGCCGACCGGCAAGGTGAACACGACACGGCCTGACTTCAAGCTGCGCAACGGGCGCGTGTCCGGCCCCGCCGCGCCGGTGATCTATCGCATCGAAGTGGCTCGCGCGCCTGATCCCAACCAGACGATCGCCGTCGTTACCGTCACGCCGGATGGCAGCGGCACGACCACGGCGTCGCTCGGCGATCTGGGGTACAGCCAGACGTACTACTGGCGCGCCTACGCGACGGACCAGGTTCGGGAATCGGCGCGCTCGGCGTACGTCTCGTTCACGACGGCCGCGCCACCGCCTGCGCCCTCGCCGGGGCCCTCCCCGACGAATCCCAGCGTGCCGCTTGGTCCCGGTGGCCGCACCCCGAATCCGCCGCCGGGTCAGCGCCTGCCGCTGCCGTCCTACGGTGCGAGCGTCGTGCAGCAGGTGGCCGCCGGCTATCCGGCGGCGCTGAGGAACTCCTGCCAGGACAGCGGCGGCACCTGGGAGTTCATGGACCGCGCGGTGGACACGCTGCGGACGTACGACACGCGCTGGGGCTACAACTGCAAACGCGGCAACTGCGGCGACCCCTCGAAGGACGTCGTGGATTACAACTGGGGCAGCCAGCGCGACGAGGGCACGACCGAGGTCTACATCATCGACATCATCAGCGGACACTGCGGCCCCACACCCGCACCGACGTGGAGCGACGTGACCGACATCACCGTGAACTCGGGAACGATCGGACGCTGGACGGGACGCGGGCGCTTCTGACCTTGGGCGTTTAGAACCGCACGCGCCCGCCAAAGGCCACCTGGAGGCCGCCGATGTCGGTTTCCTCGTCGGTGACCATCAGGTGGACGGTGTCGGTGGCCTTCGTCACGCGCAGCAGGAACCCGACCCCCAGGCGGACCGCATCGTTCTGCCAGACCAGGTAAGACACGTCGGCGCCCACGTTATAGCCGTACGGGTTCTTCTTCTCCGTCTCGACCCTGGGCTGCACCACCACCTGGGTGAAAGGCGGCCCGGCTTCGCCGATCGTGATGTCCCTGATGACGACCTGCTCCATGCGATAGAGGGACGGTCCGCCGAAGAGCATGACGTCGAGGTTGGGCCTGATCGGCACGACCCAGCCCACCTGGATGTGAACGGCGTTCTCCTTGCGTTCGAGGCCGGCCACGGCCGTGGAGAACGTCCGGGGCTGGTTGAAGAAGATCGGGCCGGCCAGCGTGCCCTCACCTTTGCGGGGCGTCTCGCGGTGGAAGGCCAGGCCGACGGTCAGATTGCGCCACACACGGGCGCCGACGCCGATATCGACAATCGGACCTGACTTGAAGCTCGCGCCCGAGGTCACGTTGCCGCCTTCCTCGTAGATGGTGAAGTTCTTCGCGTCGGTGAACGACGAGTCTCCCGATTCGACCCCGAAGTTCAGGTTGCCGTATGCGCGGTCTTCCCATGCCGGCTGCGCCCAGACCCGGCTCGAGGCGCCCACGACGAGGCCACACACGATGAATGGCAGGATCGCTTTCTGCATCAGTGACTCTCTCTGCTGGTTCCGGTAGAGGCAGTCGCGGGGAGGTTCAAACGGGGGATGATTCTAGCATGCATTCGCCGCGCTCGAAGGACTTTCTTCCAAGTAAAGCGGCGCTTTCGCCCCCTCGCGGCGTGCAGCCTGCGCTATAATCGTGTGTCGGCTCCACCGCCCTGACTCCGTTGAGAATCCGGCAGCGGGTGTGCAGCGAGCCGCGCAGGAGAGGCTTGGGGTGAAGCAGCTGGTTGTTGGCTCCGCCGTGGCGGTCGCGCTGGCGCTGGGCATGGCCGCGTGCGGCGACACGCCTCGATCGTCCCCCACGTCGCCTTCGGCCGCGGCGGGCGCGGCGCTGGCCGCAGTCGAGGGAGCCTCGCTGAAGGTGTCGGCGCCGGCGCTCATCGACCCGACCGATGGACGCATCATCGAGGCGCGCCGCCCCACGTTCATCTGGGCCAATGCTGCCGGGACCTATGAGGACATCGGCCTCGCCTACGAGGTCGAGGTCACCGAGCAGACGGGCGAAGTCATCTACCGGCGCGTCGTGGGCGAGTCACGGGACTTCAGCACCCACACGATGGACTTCGACCTGGCCGAGAACAAGGTCTACTCCTGGCGCGTGCGGGCCGTACTTGCCGCAGGCCAGGGCCCGTGGTCGGGCTTTGCGGACTTCCGCACGCCGAAGCCCGTCATCATCGTCCCGACGCCCCTGCCCGGTCCCGATGTCGTCAACGCGTTTCGGACGCCGGATCCGCCCCCCGGCCAGCGCCTGCCGCGGCCCAACCACCTGGGCGTGCTTCTGGCCATGAGCGCCGGCGACCCGTCGCTGCTGCGCGAGTCGTGCCAGGATGGCGGCGGCAACTGGCGGTTCATGGACAAGGCCGTGGACACGCTGCGCATCCTCGACATGCGGTACGGCTACAACTGCAAGCGCGGCAACTGCAACGACATCTCGCAGGACGTCGTGTCGTACCATTGGGGTCCCGGCCAGGACGAGGGCAGCACGCAGGTCTATTGCATCGACCTCATCTCCGGTCACTGCGGTCCCACCCCGTCGCTCTTCTGGAACGACGTAACGGACATCACGTTCAGTTCGGGCACGGTGTGCAAGGTGACGGCTCGGCGCCCCGGTCGCACGACGTATCTGCTGCCACCATCATAGGGGGCTGGCGGGTTGAGGCTTGAGGCTGGCGGTCGTCGGCTTGTTGTGCGTCACGCGCCAAGCCGTACGCCGTAAGCCGTGCGCCGCGGGACGCCCCTGTGCCCGATCAATCAACGTTT
>JBBITS010000271.1:0-2970 GCA_037440665.1 Chloroflexota bacterium | reverse complement strand
ACTGTCGATGACCCGCGCGAGGTCAATGGTCTGAAGCTGCACGACAAACCAGTGCAGACCGATGGTCATGATGCCAATGCCCGTGAGCGCGGCGAGCGAGCCGGCCATCGCGACCAGCGCCTTCCAGTTGCGCGTCCACAGCAGGAACAGCGCGGGCACGGGCAGGTACTGCGGCTTGGCGACGAGGAGGCCGATGCAGAGGCCAGCCAGCCACGGCTTGCGCTCGGCGAGCAGGAAGCCGCTGAGCGCCAGAAGCGCCAGGATCGGCGTGAAGTGCCCGGAGCGGAGCGCCCATTGGGTCTGGGGCAGCGCCAGCACGCCCAGGAACACGGCAAGCTTCGCCTCGAACGAGCGCACGCCGCGCTGCGCCAGATAAGCGACGCCGAGCATGGCCGCCGCGTTGACCCCAACGTAAACGCGCCACGCGTCCACCATGCTGAGGCCGGCCAGCGGCTTCATGATGAACTTCAGGCCGGGGCTGTACTGGCCGGTGGGGTACGGCACGCTCGCGCCGTCGTAGAAATAGCGGAAGTCGCCGAAATCGCGGGGGTCGGTGCTCCACCAGCGGTGGAAGGTGTCGGGCAGCCAGGACACCAGCGTCATCAGCTCGATGCCGATGGCTGCGAACAGCAGCGCCGGCCCGATGCGGGACACCAGGTCCTTCGCGACGTCGGCCATTCGCACCACCGGCTCCGGCATGGCCGTGGCCGTGGCGCCGGAAAGGTTGTTCCACCTCATAGGTGTCTGCTCCCCTCGTTGCGCAGGCATGATCGGCTGGCCCGGCTCGCGGGCGGCCGGCCCATGATGGACGGAGACGCGGAGCGCGCGTAAGCGGGGAGTCGCCGCACGGGCGGCGCGCGTTTCCCTTATTCACCTCGTCCCGCCGCGCGCGGAATGCGCCGTCTTGCCCGCGCGTCTCAGCGCTCTCCGGACGCCCCATACGGGACGCTCCCGATGCCAGCGCCTCCGTACGGCTGCATACAATCCGTCCACCGGCGAGACGGCGACGCGGCCCGTCGCCGATTCGGCTCTCGCCAATCTCTGAGGGCGACTCGCGAGAGGACCGCACGAATGCTGAACACACCTCCGGCGTTGGAGGTCGAAGACTCGACTCTGCGAGAAGCGCGACTGGCTCTGCTGACGTCGAACGCAGAGACAGCGATCGAAGCGCGCCCCGCTCTGCCGCCGTTCCCGTTTGACGTTGAGGTAACCCCGGAGCAGGACTACCGCTGCGGCTTCTATTGTAGATACGGGAAGCGCCTCTTCGACCTCGCCTTCGGCCTGGTCCTGCTTTTCCTCGCCCTGCCCATCATCGCCGTCTCCGCGCTGGCTGTGCTGGTGACGTCGGGCTGGCCGGTCTTCTACCGGACGCGGCGCCTCGGGCGCGGCGGGAAGCCCTTCACCATGTGGAAGCTGCGCACGATGCTCGTAGACGCCGACGATACGCTCGAACGTCTGATTCGCGAGAACGGACACATCGCGCAGGAGTTCCAGTCGCGTCAGAAACTCCGCCACGACCCGCGTGTCACCGCCGTCGGCAAGTTTCTGCGCAAGACGAGCCTCGACGAGCTGCCCCAGCTCTTCAACGTCATCGCCGGCGACATGAGCCTGGTGGGGCCGCGCCCCTATCTGCGCCGCGATCTCTCCGAGGCCGACGAAGACGTGCTGGGCGTGCCCCCAGCGATGACCGGCCCTTGGCAGGTGAAGGGCCGTAACGAGCTGGCGCCATCGGTCCGCGTCCAGCTGGACCGCGAGTACGTGCGCAACGTTACCTTCGCAGGCGACCTCTGGCTACTGCTTCAGACCGTCAAACCGATCATCCGGGCAAACGGGTGCTGAACGTCGCGCTCGTCTCGGTCAACTTCTGGCCCGAGGTCGTCGGCATCGGCCCCTACGCCAAGGCTTACGCGGACCTCCTGAGCGCAGCCGGACACGACGTCACCATCGTTACCTCGTACCCCCACTACCCCGAGTGGCGCCGCCGCGACGCCTGCGACGACGCCATCCCCTATCGCATCATGCGCCGTGAAACTTACGTGCCCTCCCGTCCGACGGCGGCGCGCCGAGCCGCCTTCGAGCTGTCGTTCGGCCTCGCGGTCTATCGAACCCTCCGCCGGCTGCCTTCGCCCGGCCTCACGCTGGCGATCTCACCGAGCCTCGGAGGCGCGGCGGCGGCCGCGCGCTGGTCGGCGCAACGAGGCGTTCCCTTCGGCGTCATCGTCCAAGACGTGGTCAGCGCCGCCACAGAGCAGAGCGGCACAGGCGGCGCGCGGGCGGCGGCGGGCGCGGCGGCGCTGGAGCGGTACATCGTCCGGCGCGCGAACCTCGTGGGGATGGTCAGCGAGTCGTTCCGCGACCGGCTGCTGAACCTGGGCGCGACCGATAGCAGGCTGCGGCTCGTTCGCAACTGGCCGCTGTCGGCGGCGCTCCACCCCACGCGAGACGAAGCGCGCGCCCGCGCCGGCTTCCGCGAGGACGAGGTCGTCTGCGTTCACGCGGGCAACATGGGCGCGAAGCAGGGGTTGGATCACGTGGCGCGAGCCGCCGCGCTGGCGTCTCGGCGCGGGCTGCCCGTTCGCTTCGTCCTCATTGGCGACGGCAACCAGCGCCAGCGGCTGGAGTCGATGGCCTGTGACATACCTTCGCTCAAACTACGGCCGCTGCTCCCGGAGGCAGAACTTCAGGACGCGCTAGCCGGCGCCAACGTCCTCCTGCTGAACCAGCTCGCGTCAGTGACCGACATGGCGCTGCCGAGCAAGCTGACGGCGTACGCGCGCGCGGGAGCGCCCATCGTCGCTGCTGTTCACAAGAAGAGCGCCGCCGCAATCGAGCTACGCCGCCACGGCGCAGGCCTGGTCATCCCGCCGGAAGACCCGGAGGCTCTTCTCGACGCGGTCATGCGCGTTGCCACGGACCCGGACCTGCGCCGCCGCCTGGTGGAGGGCGCAGCCGCCTACGCTCGCGACGAAC
>JBBITS010000270.1:0-2989 GCA_037440665.1 Chloroflexota bacterium | reverse complement strand
GCGCCATTTCGTGTAGTCGTCGATGGTCAGGGCTTTCTGGGCCGGAGCCTGCGCCTCCATCAGTGGGCCGGCGCAAAGCGTCACGGCCAGCGCAAGCGCGACGGCGACAGTCGGGCGGCGGGTGAACAGGAGTCGTGCGGCGTGTGTCATGAGAATGCCCTCGGAAGCGTGGATCCGCGCGCGACGCGCGTGCGGGCATTCTACAGGAGACACCAATCCTGCAATATGCAATCCTGAAACCTGCAATGCGCCGAGGGCCGTGTAAGGATCGGCCTTCTGGTGCGTCTATGCGGGTGAGGCGCACGACGTGGCCGCAGCCAACCCGCAGGTCTGCCCGCCTTCGAGCGAAACGCTACGGCGAGGCCTCGCCGTGGCCTTGGTGGAAGCGGGAGAGCCCATCGACATGACTCCCACGCCCGTGCCGGCGGGCTTTGCCGAGCTGTACGAGCGGCACTGCGAGGCGGTCTTCCGCGCGGCCCTGCGCGTCACCGGGAATCCGGCCGACGCCGAGGACGTCCTGCAGACCGTCTTTCTGCGCGTTCTGGCCGGAAGTGGAGACGCCGGGACCGACAGGCTACCGGCTGCCTACTTCCGGCGCGCGGCGGTCAACGCGGCCGTTGATCTCCTGCGCCGCCGGGCGGTCCGCGCCGAAGCCGCCTACGACGACCGGGCGCCGCACGCCGCCGTCGAGGTGCCGCTGCTGCTGAAGGAGCGGCTCCGGCGCGCCATCGCCACCCTCGACAGCGAGGACGCAACCCTGTTCCTGCTGCGCCACGTCGAGGGGCTGTCGAACGAAGAACTCGCCGACCTGTTCCGGCTGGAGAAGAACAACGTGGCCGTGCGGCTCCACCGGATCAGGCAACGGCTGCAGAGAGAGATGGAGCGTTAGGCAAGGAGACTGGCGATGTCTGAAGACCGACTGGACAAGGCACTGCAGGAGATGAGACAGGAAGACGTCGGCGACCAGACCTTCGAGGCCGCGCGGGCGCGCGCCTGGGACAAGGTGACGAACGCCGCCGTGGCCGGCTGCGCGGAGTTCCGGCCTGACTTCCGCGCGTACCTCGGCGGAACGCTCGCGGGCGGCCGGCGCGTCCTGATGGAAGACCATCTCAGCCGCTGTCCCGCGTGCCGCGCCGCGATGGCCGACATGAAGGGCGAACGGCGGGTGATCGCGATGCCGCAACGACCGTCCTCCCGTCTGGCCCGATGGGGAGCCCTCGCCGCGGCAGCCGCGCTGGTCTTGTCAGTCCTGTACATCGGCCGCGACACCATCGATGCCTGGATGGCGCCTGGCGGCCCGCGGGCGACGGTCGTCTCCACCACCGGCGGCCTGTACCGGCTGCCGGGCGGCGCGCTCGAGGCAGGCGCCGTCATCGGCGAAAGAGAAACGATCCGCACGGGCCCGGGCGCTCGCGCCGTCCTGCGCCTCGCCGACGGATCGACAGTGGACGTCAACGAGCGGACAGAGCTGTTCGTGACCGCCGCCTGGAGCGGTCGCGCCATTCACCTCCAGCGCGGCGACGTCATCGTCCGGGCTGCGACGCAGCGCCGCGGCCACCTGCGCGTCCTCACCCGTGATTCCATCGCCTCGGTGAAGGGAACCATCTTCGCGGTGTCCGCCGGCATGGGCGGCTCGGTGGTCTCGGTCGTCGAGGGGTCCGTGGCGGTGAACCAGCCCGGCACGAAGGTCGTCCTCGGCGCCGGCGAGCAGGCCGCCTCCAACCCGGCGCTGGCCACGTCGGTCGAGGACGCGATCTCCTGGAGCCCCGAGGCGGAGGAGTACCTGGCGCTGCTCGGCTCGTTCGCAAAGATCGAACGCCAGTTGGCGGGAATGTCTCCTGGCGAGCTGCGCACCGACTCCGCCCTGCTTCCGTATCTTCCCGCAGGGGCATTCGTCTACGGCGCCGTCCCCAACCTCGGCGGGAGGATCGGCCAGGCCCTGGTCCTCGCAGAGCAGCAGGCGTCCGAGAACGCCGCGTTCGGGGCCTGGTGGCGCTCCGAGACGGGACTGGAGTTGAGACAGATCGTGGACCGCGTGCAGGCGGTGAGCTCGCTGCTTGGTGACGAGGGCGTCTTCAGCATCAGCACCGTGGGCCCCAAGGACGAGGCGCCGGTGGTGATGGCCCGCGTGCAGCCTGGCAGGCGCGCGGAGCTGGCAACCGCCGTCGAAGGGCTGTTCACCGGGACGGGCGAGCCTGCCCCCGCGTATTCTGTTTCCGACGAGCTCATGGTCGTGTCCAACTCGCCGGCGCACCTCACGTGGGCGCTCGGTCACCTGGGGCAAGGCGCCGGTTCCCCGTTTGCGGCGGCCATCGGGGAGCGGTACCGCCGCGGCACGGGCTGGCTGATCGCCGTTGACGCAGCCCCGGTGATCTCGATGGCGGAGGGAGACGATGCCCCGCCGGTCGAGCTGGCCGGCATGGTGGGGTTGAAGTACCTCTTCCTCGAGCAGCGTGCCCCCGCGGGCTCGGAAGAGAACGAGGTCACGCTGGTGTTCCAGGGCGCGCGAAGCGGGATGGCGTCCTGGCTGGCTGACGCCGGTTCAGGGGGCGCAGCGGAGTACCTGCCGGTCGATGCCCTGCTCGCCGGTTACGCCTCGACGCGCGAGCCCAGGCAGCTGTTCCAGGAGTTCACGGCGCTGCTGGCGAAGGAGAACGAGTCGTTCGACGCCGACCTGGCGCAGTTGAATGAGAAGCTCGGCGCAGGGTACCTCGAGAACCTGACCGCGGCGTTGGGCACCGAGGTCGCCTTCTCGCTGACCGGGTTCTCCGTCAACGGACCCGCGTGGGCGATGGCCATCCTGGCGAACGACCCGGCCGTGATCGACAGTTCGCTCCAGAAGCTGGTGGACGCGTTCAACGCCGAGCTGGCGCCCGACGAGCAGGACAAGCGAATCGTCTTCGGGCAGGAAAGCGCAGGCGGACGCGTCTGGAGCACCATGAAGGCGGGAGGTCTTCCATTCGGCGTCACCTGGACCTACGATCGGGGA
>JBBITS010000269.1:0-3028 GCA_037440665.1 Chloroflexota bacterium | reverse complement strand
CTCGACTTCGATGGGGAACGCACGGCCAACCCGGACGACTCCGTCGCCGACCACGAGGGTCACCTGGTAGGGGCCCGGTTCCGCTGGCGCGCGCCACAGGACCGACTCGCCGGTGGTCGCGTCGAGCGTTCCACCGCTGGCTCGCCACTCCGGCGCCAGCATGGCGGGGTTTGGCTTCACCAGCGGCGCCTCGCCGGTCTCGACGTACGTCTGCACGACGCTCCAGATGTCGGAGCCTCCGGAGGGGACGCCAGCGTTGTCTATCCACACGCCGCCCAGGCGGTACTGGCGTGCTAGGTCTAGCCGGAAGGCGGCGCTGAACGCGTTGAACACCCAGACGGTGCGCTTGCCGTTGGAGCCGGGGTACGAAAACGTCACGGAAAGGGCGTCGTCGTCCCAGTGGAGGCCTGTGGCGCCGCCGGTGCGGAGCAGGTTCGCCCCGACCAGCGTGACGTCGCTGTCGGGCGTAATGCGGCTGGTTCCCTGCCGCTCGATGGTCGCGGCCAACGCCAGGGCGTCGGACACGGGCACGACGTCGACGCCGTCGGCCCCCTTCTCGTACGCGACGTTGCTGACGCCCAGCAGCACCTTGTCGCGATCTGCCTGGCTGGTCACGTAGTCCAGCGCCGCCGTCATCTGCGCGCTGTAGGCCGACTGGTCGTCGGGCGGCACGATCTTCAGGTAGTCAGCGACTTCGCTCAGCGCGGCCCAGTCGTAGCCGAAGGCCTCGTAGGTCACGCCGTCAGTCGTGGGCATGGGCAGCGACAGGACGAGGACTCGCCCACTGGCGTGGAGCTGGCCGGCGAGCGTCGTGGCGAAGCTGAGGAAAGCATCCTGCAGGCTGAGGTCGAGCGCGCGGTAGCTCAGGTCGATGCCGGCGAACCCGTTGGCTTCGACGAGGTCCATGATGGCGTTGATGTGCGCGGCCTGGATCTCGGGGCTGCGCAGGATCGATTCCACGGCGTTGGGGTCGATGCCCGAAATGACCGGAATGACGCGGTAAGGAACCCCATCGGGCAGGGCAGTCGTCGTGCCCAGCACCTTGCCGTCGGGCGATGGGATGTAATCGAGCGGCTGGAGGGTGTCCAGCGCGCCGCCGATGCGGGGGTCGATCTCGTTGGCCGCGGGCAGAGTGGCGAAGGCGATGCGGACAGCTTCAGTGCTGCGGAGGACGGCGAGGCTGGAGGGAAGGGCGGGCAGGTCGGCGACGGCGGACATCCCGTCGTCGCCCACGCGCGCCTCGCCGACGCGCTTCCAGTTGTCGCCGTCGTGGCGGTAGAGCGAGACGGCCGCGCCCGCGGGCAGCCGGGCCGTGAGCTTGACGGTGACGGTGACGCCGCCCGTCAGGTCTGCCGGGGCCGATACGTCGTACAGGGGGCTGGCCGCCTCGAAGCCGTTGGGCAGTTCGGGCATTGTCGCCCGCCGCGTCGTCGTTATGCTGTCGGACTCGGCCGGGCCGTCGCTACCGCCGTCGCCGCCGTCGAGGATGGAGACGGGCGGTAGGACGAGCGCCAGCAGCAGCACGCCGAGGGCCACGATGGCGCCGATGACGATAATGGCCGAACGGTCGTGACGTTCAGGCGACGCCGTCTGGAGGATGTTGTCGAATGGACCCGGTTGCTGCTGTTCCTGCATGCGCCTCGCGTGCGTTGACCGGCGCCACCCCCGTCCTTCCCTGGAAGGACGGTCTGGCGTCAATCAGGGGGCTTCCTGTCCTCTCGCCAGTCGCCTCGACATGGTCGAGTTCCCGACCCTCAGGTCGCCTCGCGCGGGGTTGGCTCCCCGGGCGCTCCAGATGTGGCCGCTGCTCCGCTTGCGGTCGCGATGGGCGACGAGCGGGCGCATTGTAGCACGGTGGTCCGTTGGGTTCGACGCGCGCTACAGGTCGTGGCCCAGCTCGCGCAGCAGCTCCCGGCTGTAGAAGTGCTGCCCCGTGCGGTCCGCCGCCTCTGGCGAGCAGAGGTAGATGGCGGCCAGCCCCATCGCCTCCTCGCTCTCGACCATAGGGCCGCTGGGCATCTGTTCGGGCAGCCGGTGGTACATGGTCCCGGGCGTCACGACGAGGCCCAGGGGCGACAGCGAGAAAACGCGGACGTTCCTGTCCTTGAATTCGCCTGCCATACCCTCGGCGAGGTCGCGCAGCGCTCGCTTCGTCACGCGGTACGACACGTTCCACGCGCCCGGCTGGTCGGCGGCGATGGACGATATGTGAATGATGACGCCGTCGCGCTGCTCGATCATCGTTGGTAGCACGGCCTTGCTGCAGGCCACGGCGCCGCGCACGTTGACCCGCCAGATGAGATCCCATCGCTTGAGCGGCACGTCGAGGAACCCGCCGGGCACCATGATGCCCGCGTTGTTGATGAGAACGTCAATGCGGCCGAACTCGCGTAGCGTCTCGTCGACCATCGCCTGCACGCTGCCCTCGTCGGTGACGTCGGTGCGGATGGGCAGCGCCTTCACGCCCATGGACCGCAGCTCCTCGGCTGTCGAGTAGATGGTGCCAGGCAGCTTGGGGTCAGCGACCTCCTCAGTGCGGGCGGCGACGACGATGTTGCAGCCTTCTTTCGCGAGCTCTCTGGCCATGTAGTAGCCGACACCACGGCTAGACCCGGTGATGATGGCGACCTTGCCCGCCAGCTTCATGGCTCTGGTTCTCCTGCCTCCTCAGGCGTTTGCGTCGAGGCCGGGGACGTAGCGCTCGACGATCTCTGGCGTGAGGGCGTTGGCCCGCGCGATGTCGTGGAACATGGACGCGCTAGGACGCGCGATGCGGTTGAGCGTGCCGGGCTCCATCTCCCACAGGCCGAACTTCTGATAGTAGCCCTCGGCCCACTCGAAGTTGTCGCAGAGCGTCCAGTGCAGGTAGCCCCGGACGCCGGCGCCGCCGGCGATGGCGCGCTGGACGCGCGCCAGATGGCGCAGCAAGTAGCGGCAGCGATCGCTGTCGTCGTGAACGCTGGTGCCGTTCTCGGTCACGTACACCGGCACGCCGTAACGGCTGACGCGCATCAGGTTATGGTACAGC
>JBBITS010000268.1:0-3035 GCA_037440665.1 Chloroflexota bacterium | reverse complement strand
AGAAGTGCAGACGCAGCTCGTCCTCTATAGCCTGCAGGCGGCGGCCGTCGGCGAAGTGCGGGGGCAGAAGACGGTCCTCGCCCAGTCTCCTGGCGATGGCGCGCACGTGCTCCGGCTGCATGATGTGCGTGACGGTCGAGACGTAGACCAGCGTCTTCTCGGCGCGCTCCTGCTCCCAGTGCAGGGCGCGGGCCAGGTAGTCGGCCAGCGCCTGATCCAGTTCGGCGTCGACAGTTCCACGGAATGCCGGGTGCTCGATGACGTCGGCGATGCTGGTGCGCTTGATCTTGAGGTGCTTGCAGATGCGGTTCAGGGCGTCGGAGAGGAGGTAGAGGTCGTGAAGGAGGCCGAGGTAGGTTTCGGCGGCAGTGGGCGGGCGTCCGTGATCCTCAAGGAAGCGCCGCTCCACGCTCTCGACGTACTTCCCTTCCTCCATCTGCCGCGCGAGGCGCTTCTCGTCGGCGGCGGAGAGGAGAAGGACCCGCCCGATCTCGCGGAGGTACATGCGGACGGGGTCGTCGATGCCCTCCTGGTCTTCGAGTTCGGCAACGACGTCGCGTTCGATCTCCGCTTCCTCGTCGCCGCCGGCGCCGTTGCCTGGAAGGGCGGCGAAGCGCTCGGCCAGCGCCGCCTCGGATTCTTCGATGGTAGCGAGAAACGCGGTGTCGGTCCCGGTGCGGGTTTCACCGATGGCTCCGCCCAGCTCGTCTGCGCCGGTGTTCACTCCCCACTCTCCCCAGGCTGAGCGTTGCGCTTCAGCTCCAAGATCCGCGCATGAACGAGGCGGCCCGCCTCCATGTCCTCGACGAGGACGCGGGCGGGCTCGGTTTCGTCGTCAGGCGCGCCATCTTCCAGCGGGATGGACTCGACGAGGCGTGACGGTGACAGCCGCTCTTCGACGTCAGCGAGCGCCAAGACCGTCTCCCGCTTGCGCAGACGAAGACGCTCCTGCTCGATGCCCCACAGGCAGCTTTCCAGCGCTTCATGCTGCTGGCGCTCGTCAAAGGGCGGCATCGGCCTGGCCAGGGCTCGCTGCAAGTGCTCCCTCAGGTTTTCGTCGAGCGCCGCGCCGAGGGCTTCGGCGTCGCGCTCGTCAAGCCAAGCCAGGAAGAGTTCGCGGTTCTCGGCGAGGGTGAAGAGATCCGGCTGGATCTGGGAACCACGCTCTCTCAGCGCAGGATATCCGAAAAGCAAAGCCAGGCAAAACTCTTCCCTGGCATCCCGCACGAGCGGCCGCGATGGCTGCGGTGCCTCGGGCGCCGATGCTTCCGGGCGGCGTGCGGAGGCAGGCCTCGACGCCCGGCGCAGGGCGCGCTTGAGTTCGTCCTGGTCCGGCGGCGCCAGACCTGCGCGCGCCAGCAAGCGGTCGAGATACTGAGCGCGCAGGCTCGGATCGGGGATGGCGACGACGTTGGGCAGAAACGCTTCAATAAGCTGGAAACGCTCAGCCGGAGGCAGGTCGCGCGCCCTCTGCACCGTGACGTTGAACAGGTGATCCAGGACGGGCTTGGCGTTGCGTGCCAGCTCGGACCAGAGCGCCTGGTCGGAACGGATGACGTCGTCGGGGTCGCGTCCTTCGGGCAGGGTCATCACCTTGATGTCGGCGGCGAGCGTCTTCTGCTGGCGGATGATGCCCTGCCACGTCGGCACGGGCACGCTCTCGCGGTCGGCGGCTTCGGCCACGACCTGCACGCCGCGCAGCGTGGCTTCGCTCCCGGCGGTGTCGGCGTCGAGCGCGAGGATCACGTTCTTCGTGACGCGCTTCAGCAGGACGACCTGCTTCTCGGTGAGCGCTGTGCCCATGCTGGCGACGACGTTGGCGAAGCCGCTCTGGTGCGCGGCGATGGCGTCCATGTAGCCCTCGACGATGACCGCGCAGCCTTCGCTGCGGATGGCCTCGCGGGCGAGGTCGAAGGCGTACAGCAGGCCGCTCTTGTCGAAGAGGGGCGTCTGCGGGGTGTTGAGGTACTTGGGTCTGCGCGGCTCGCCGTCGTCGTCGCCGGGCAACGTACGGCCACCGAAGCCAACGGCGCGGCCGCGGTCGTCGTGGATGGGGAACATCACCCGGCCTCGGAAGCGGTCGTACAGGCCATGGTCGCCCAGGCTGGCGAGGCCGGCGTCGAGCAGCTCCTGGTCGCCGAAACCACGCTGGCGGAGGTAGGTGATCAGAGGCTCGAACGCCAGGGGCGCGAACCCGATCTGGAAGCGTTCGAGGATGGCGTCGTCGAGGCCACGCTGGCGCAGGTAGGCGCGGGCGGGCCCAGCCTCGGCCGCCTCGGTCAGAACGTGATGATAGAACAGCGCCGCTGCCTCATTGGCCTCGACCAGGCGATTGCGCTCCTCGGTCTGCTCGGGGCGGCGCCGCTCGATGGTGATGCCGGCGCGGCGGGCGAGCGTCTCAAGGGCATCGACGAACGCCAGGCCGTCGCGCTTCATGACGAAGGTGATCACGTCGCCGCCCGTGCCGCACGCCCCGAAGCAGTGCCACGTCTGGCGATCGGGGCTGACGATGAACGAGGGCGTCTTCTCGGTGTGGAAAGGACAGAGGCCCTTGAAGCTGCGGCCGGCGCGCTGCAGACGTACGCTCTCGCCGATGACGTCGACGACGTCGATCCGCCGCTTGATCTCGTCGACGGAACTCACAGTAGCGGCCCTCCTTCACACACCATAACGAGGCGTCACTTGCGCGGTTACGGCTGCGCCTGTGAACGATGCGCGCGTCTGCGCAATTGCCGCGGCGTGTTCCGTTTCGTGCTCAGCGATGTGGCCGAGAACCTGGGCGACGGTCACGCGACCCGGCCCTGGCACTACGCCAGCGCGCTCCAGTTGCTCCGGCGTAATGGACTGCAGCAGCAATTCGGTCCGGCGTCGCGCCGCCTGCAGCCCGTGGACGATCTGAGGCAGAGGCACGCTCTGCGCGAAAGCGTCGCGCTCGGATGGCCGAGGCTCTTGCGCTGGCTCTTCTTCTGCCAGCATCCGGCCGGCCAAGGCGGTCTTTGGATTTAACAATTCCACCAACATTGGCATGATTGGCT
>JBBITS010000267.1:0-3039 GCA_037440665.1 Chloroflexota bacterium | reverse complement strand
GTCTCAACCGGCGGCCGGGTGGGCGCGGGCGCGGGCGGCGTTGCGGCCGGGCTAGCCGGCGGTGTAGCCGCCGGTGATGGCGTTTCCGGCCCGGGCGAGGGGCCCTCGACGGTGATGGTGTTGGCCGCCGGTTCACCGGTGGAACCATCAGCGCCGCTGGCGATGACTTCGATGACGAACCGTCCCGGCTCCTCGGGCGTCCACTCGTGGCGCTCGGTCACAAGTTGAGCGGCGGGGTCGAAGCCCGTGGCCAGAGCGACGCGGCCGCCGTTGACCAGCACTTCGACCTGGCCCACTCCCCCGCGCGCCGTCGCGTGCCAGCGGATCGCGACCGCCTGGCCGGCGCGGAACACCTGGCCCTCGAGCGGCGCGTCCAGCCACACCCGCGGGGCAGGGCCGCGGACGGCCTCCCGGGGCGCGGCCCCGTCCCCGGCGGTGAGGACGACTAGCAGCGTGACCACGCCCGCGAGGGCGAACGCGCCGATGGCCAGCGGAGCGACCACCCCCGTTTTCATCTCACCGTGGGCCTTGTATGAACGCGTATGTTTAGCTGGCACGGCGCCTCCTGGTCATCAAGCGCCGCGTGATCATTGTCCCAGCTGTAAGAGCCCCTGGCGAAAAGCCAATCCTCGAGCGTTTCGTAGGGTCCTATTACAAACGGCACGGATTCATCGATTTCCGATTCGACAGTGTAGTCCTCTTCGGTGCCGCACCACGTATCGTCTGCTGTTGGGTCGTCGTCGCGCAGGTTGAAGTGGAACTCGATGCTGTCGCCGGCCCGCACCCGCAAGCGGAACACATTGTGATCGGGCCCGAAATCTGTGCAGGCCCCGCTCTCACAGACGC
Organism: Chloroflexota bacterium; assembly: GCA_037440665.1. Classification (GTDB taxonomy): domain Bacteria; phylum Chloroflexota; class Dehalococcoidia; order DSTF01; family JACRBR01; genus DATLZC01. The sequence goes on along the minus strand of JBBITS010000267.1, from coordinate 2,193 downwards.
TGAGGTCCTCGTCTTGCAAGAACATGGTTTCGTTGGGAATGATGTCCCTTGGGTGGAACCCGACGCAGCCGACGAACCAGCCGTGCGCGCACTTTCCGGTCCAGAAGATGAAGGCGTGGGGGGGGATGGGTGCGCCAAAATCGCGCTGTGTTCCCGCGCGATCCAGAATTCGCCGTATCCGTAGCCTTCCAGGACAAAATCGTAGGTCGGGACGCAGACCGGCAAGAGCGCAATGATCTCGCAGTGGATGACGACGCCGTCGTCAGTGAGGCCCACCTCAAGCGAATAGAGTTCTATGTCTACTTCGACCATGGGCTCAGGGCAGGAGGGCGGCGGCGAGACAACGCTGACCGGGCTCAGGGGCGACTCGATATCTTCGGCGCCGTCTTCGCCCGCAACGAACGCTACCACCTGGACGTGGTACTCCCATTCGCAACTGGGGCGCTCCATTAGGAAGACCTGCGTGTTGGGGCCTGTTTCCCCCGCTCTGTAGTAGTTCGGCTCTATGTCGTTCGAGTACGGGCTCTTGTAGCGGTAGTAGATCCGAAAACCATCTATGTCGGCGCGGCCGAACGCCTGACTCGGCTCCCAATCCCAACTCAGGAGCCGCTCCCGCATCTCGAGGCAAGCCCAACTGCTCAACAGGCCTTCGGTATCCTCTCCGCCGCTGAAGTCAGCGCGGGCCTGGCAGTTCTCCAGATCTGCGCCGAACTCCACGTTTTGAGGGACTGGCATGCTGGGGTCGGCGATGGCGTACCAGGCGCGCCTCTCGTTACGGTACGGTTCGATGTGATAGGAGACGCGAAAGCCATCAGTGGCGCCGGCCAGAATGCGTCCGTCCCATTCCTCCGGAGGGTGACTGGCCTCGTAGTTGCCAATCAGGGTGGGCTCATCTCGGCCCCGGCGGCCCCAGCATTCAAGACTCAGGCGAACGGGTTCGCCGGGCGCCTGTGAGAAGATCCGCCGGCTAATGCCCGCGGCAAAGACGTCTATGTTCCAGCCGCCGCCGGCCTTCGGGCTGAGGAACACGTCGGGGTGTCTCGGTATGCGGTCGTATGGCTCGAGGCGCGCCAGCGAGAGGTAGCAGTAGGCGGTGTCGAACTGCGTCTCCGTCCAGAGGTTGGTGGCTTCGAACTGAAGCGTGCGGGCCTGGCGCGTCAGCGCCGGCGGAACGACCATCGCGCAGTCAGCGTCCGGTACGTCGACACCAGCGATATTGCTCAGGCTCTCGCCGCCGGCGTTGACGCTGGCGACCTCGTACTCGTAATGGCCGCCCACCGCCACGGTGTCGGTGTAAGTCAGGACACGGCCGTCGTTGTTGCCGGCCAGATCGCGGATCGGCCGGAACGTCATTCCTTGAAGGCGATATAGGCGAAAGCCCGTTTCTGAGTCCGACGTATCCGTCCAGCGCAGGCGGATGTCGCAGCCACCCACGTGGTTTGCGCTCAGGCCTTCGGGCGAGGACGGAGGAGACGGGTCGCCCTCCCGCCGGAAGCCGCCCGGAAGTCCATCGGCCGCGGCATCCTCCACTGGCTGCGCCTCGGCGGCCGCGCCATCCAGCTCCGGGGATGCTTCGGGCTCGGTCGCCGCCGAGGGCACACCATCGTCGTCAGGGTAGCCGCCGGGAACCTGGTCTGGTGGGACAAGGACGAGAACCTCCTCTCCGGGCTGGAGATCCCCGGTGTTCCAACTAAGGACGGCGTCGGCCGTCACCCCGAAGGCCTGCGCGATGGAAGCCCGGCTGTCTCCCTCGTTCACCTTGACTACGACGGGCGCGAGGCCGTCGCCGGGTTCCGTCACGGCCTGGACGGTGACGGCCTGCGACTGAGCCATAAGGCCATCCTTCTGGTGTGCCCGTGCAACCAGGGTGTGGGGGCCACTCGTCCCGGGCAGCCAGCTCAAATGCCCGACGCCCCCGGCTTTTTGCAGAGTCCGCGCCAGGTGGCCATCCACCCACAGTTCGTACCGGGCGGCCGCGCCACCGGTGGCTTGTACGACAACTTCGACCGGGTCGAGGGCAGAAACCGTCTCGCCATGTGACGGCGAGCGTATTACCGCGAAGAACGTAGGGACGCTCCCGGCGTCGATGTCATCCAGCCGGCGGCCGCCACCCTCGGGCGCCAGCACCCACGCGAGCAGGGCCGCGAGCGCGCCCGCTGCGGCTACGACGACGGCCAGGGCCACACGGCCTCG
>JBBITS010000266.1:0-3040 GCA_037440665.1 Chloroflexota bacterium | reverse complement strand
GCTCACCCGTGCGCGTGCTGCTCGATGAGTGCCTGCCTCGTCACCTCAAGCGCGACCTGTGGGGCATGAGGTCCGCACCGTCCCCGAAATGGGCTGGGCCAGCAAGAAGAACGGCGAACTCCTGGAACTCGCGGCTGAGCAGTTCGACGTCTTCCTGACTGTTGACCGGAACCTCTCGTACCAGCAAGACCTCGCACAGTTGAAGCTCGCGGTCGTGGTTCTCGTCTCAGGCGGCAATCGGCTTGCGGATCTGCGGCCGCTGATGCCAACCGTTTTGGACCTCCTGCCGGCCATCGTGGCCGGCCAACTGATCAAAGTGGGTGGCTAACCTGGCGAAGAAGCCGACGCGCTCGATGTCCGTGCATGGCTGCGGCGAAGCGCGCGGCTTATCGCCAATGCGTTAGCCGACTGGAGGACCTACGCGTCATGACCACGCGAGCCGCGTCGCTGCTGTGCATGCTTGTTATCCTCGGGACGTGCGCGGGCCCTCGCGCAAGCGCCAGCTCCCAAGGTCGCCCTCCTGTCCGTAACGACCTTCACGTGTGGCAGGAGTTCGTGGATCTTCTCAGCGCGGCGCCGTTCCCCCCAAGCAGGGTGGCGCCATATCGCGAGGAACTTCGTGCGCCAATGCTGGGTTTTCTCAGCACGATGCGCAGCAAAGCTGATTGGAGCGAATGGCGACAGGACCCCGAGGTCTTTCGGGTCGGGGATCAGGTGCACTTCATCTCATCGCTGACCTTCGACGGTCACAGGCAGCCGTACTGCTTCTCATTCATCACCAAGGATGGGACCTGGTTCTTTCAGCACCTTGAAGCTGTTTCGATTCGGCTGGACCGCCTTGGGCCACTGCCAGCCGCGCGCTTCCCAGATCTCGAAGAGGCCGACAAGGCCTGGATTCGGGAGGAGATACAGATCTCGCGGGATGTGTGGATGTTCAACACGCTTCAGGGCGAGAAGGGACGGGAGGCAGCGCTCGCGTGGTTGAGAGACGGGGCGGGATACGCGCTGGCCGCACGAGCACTGGTACCGTTCGCGACGCCGGCGAAGGCCTTCATTCTCTACCTCTGCTGGGAACAGGCCAATTTGCGCGGCAATGCGGTTGTCTTGGAACGCCTCGACGAAGATGAAGCCGTTGTTCGAATGAAACCGCTCTGGTTCGCGATTTACGAAAGAACCGCTCACCTGAAGCAACAGATCGGGCTCGCTGACTATCGGTCTCTCTTTGAGTCTCGTTGGCAGGATCGAGCGGCGAGTGCCGGGTGGAAGCTCACGATCGCTTATGCGCAAGACGAGTGTGTCTTCCGGTTCAGTAGAGCGCGCGAGTAGTGTGACACGAGTGAGGTGGTCGCTGCCGAGCTGAACGGCCGGGACCATCGCTTACAGAATAGTCCGGGTACACCGCTTACACCTGCGCGACGGGCACACCCGTTGGGGGAGGTGCCCGATGCCCTGGAGGCAGGTGGACGTGATGACCGGACGGTTCCAGTTCATTCGAGATGCCCTGGATCGGTTCGCCGACCGGGCCCATCAGATCGTCGTGGAGGGCCTGAGCCTGCGCGCCGCCCGCGCGCCCAGCCGGGCCAAGAGCGGGCGCTGCCCCTCGAATCGAGGCTCCGAGGGGGGATAGCGAGATGTGGGTGAGCTCGAGAGCGTGGCTCCTGAAGCCTCCACGTCCCTCGCCGCATGGCCAGGGGCTCTCGAAACCCGGGGTCAGCGCAGAAACGGCTTGCGCGGAGGGCTCACAATTGCTATTAGAAGAGCACGATTGCCGGCCCTCAGGGTGGAGGAAACGTCTTGAGAATCTCTGGGGGAAAGGTTACACCCGGCGGCACAGGGAAGGTTACACTCGGCGGCACACGAGGTGCGGCATGAACACGAGACGGGACTTCCTGCGGACGGCCGGCGGCGGTCTCGCCGGGTATGGACTCGGGCGGGCGTTGCCGCCGGGCCTGGTGGGCGCGGGCGTGGGCAGCGCCCTCCTCGGTCGGCCCCGGGCCGCCCGCGCCCAGGGGACCAGGTGCGTCGAGCTCAGCCTGCCCGACATCAGCGGGTGGACTGAACTGGGAGGTCAGCCTCCCTTCGTTACCTCGACGGAGGTTCAATTCAGGGACCTCAACCCCTCGGACGTCTCCGCGTTGTATATGCACAGTGACTGTGCGGCGCCAGGCATCGCGGTGGACGTTGTTGCGAGTTTCAGGTACCAGGGTCCGCCGAGCCCGAACAATGCCGACGGCGGGTTCCGCATCGTCATCAACGATGGCCAGTCGAGATCGGCCGTGCTGGCCTGCGCGCTTCTGAACGGTACGCCCTACCTGTCCTTGGCGCAGTCCGGCTCGCCGTCGGAACCTGCGACCTATGGTGTCGGCGTCGCGTTCGACTGGCTGACGCAGCCCGTAGAGGCGCGCCTCCGCCGCCTGGCTGACGGCTCCGCGCAGCTCGTGACCGTGAACGGGGACCCCCCAGGGCAGACCGTCTTCCTGGCCCCTGACATGGTCGCCGGACGAACGCGACTCGGCGCCTCGTTCGAGTTCGGCTGCACGAGTGTAGAAGGGACGGCGTCCGTCGACGTCACCGGGTTCTACGCCGAGACGACGGTGGCGACGACGCCCTTCGCCAGCCTCGCCGCCCGGGCGGACATCTGGCTCGGGCCTGGGAGGGCCCACGACCGCTTCGACCTGCAGGCCCTCGCCACACTCGCCGCCGGCAGCGACGGGTTCGACCCGTTGACCGAGGACGTGACGATCTCCCTCGGGCCGGGCCAATGGACGATCCCCGCCGGGTCGTTCCGGGCCGAGCGGGGCGGCTGGTACGCGTACCGCGGCGTCATCGGGACGACGGGGCTCAGTGTGTCGATCGCGCCGTGGTCCGGCGGCCGGGTGCTGGTCGCCGCGCTGGGGGCCGGCGCCTCCCTCGACGGTGTCGCCAACCCCGTGGGCGTGGGCCTCACGCTCGGCGACGACGCCGGAGAGACCGGCATTTTCGCGCGGATCCTGCCCCGGTCGACACGTCAAGACCGGCCATAGGGAGTAGGCGCTCAGGA
>JBBITS010000265.1:0-3053 GCA_037440665.1 Chloroflexota bacterium | reverse complement strand
CGCGAAATACGACGGCCTCATCCCCAGCGCCCGCGACCAGGGCGGCTCCTTCCGCCAGGCGAACCCCGCTGAGGTGCGGCAGATGAAGGCGTGGCTGGAGGACCGGCGCGACGGGAGGCCGATCGACGTGATCGTCGAGGGCGAGACGCCGCTCGACGACCCCGGCGCGGCGGAGCGCGTCGTCGCGCCGTACCGGAACGCCGGGGCTACGTGGTACATCGAGGCGATGTGGTCGGCGCCCGACCACGCTGCCGTCGTCGCCCGCGCCCGTGCCGGGCCCCCTCGCCCCGGCTGAACGTGACTCGCCGCGGCTGGCGCTCCCAGGCAGACGCTTGACACGAACATACCGCCAGTATTAGCATACCATCGGTATGATTCGAGCGACCCGCGCCCAGACCGCCGCCAGCAACCGCGAACGCGTGCTCGACGCCGCGCGCGAGGTCTTCCGCAGGAAGGGGTTCCACGGCTCCAGCGTCGATGAGATCGCCGAGGAGGCGGGATTCTCAAAGGGGGTGGTGTACTCCCAGTTCGGGAGCAAGGACGACATGTTCCTGGCCTTGCTCGAGCGCAGGATCGAGCAACGTGCGCGCGAAAACCTCGACGCGATCCGGTCGGCGCGGGAGGGCGCGGAGCTGCAGACCATGTGGAGCCTTGGCGAGCGGATCCGCCAGGCCGACCCCGCGTGGACGCTCCTTGTGCTGGAGTTCCGCATCCACGCCGCCCGCAATCCCGCCCTCAACGAGCGCTACGCCGCCCTGCACGCGAAGACGCTCGCGGGCATCGCGCAGACGCTGGAGGTCCTGCTGGAGCGTCGCGGGGTCCAGGCCCCTTACGGGCCGGACGAACTCGCGCGCTGTCTCTTCGCCCTCGATAGCGGCTATTCGCTGGAGCTGCTGGTGGCGCCGCCGGACGCCACGACGGAGCCGGGGAACGCCGCGTTCGCCTACCTGCTGGGTCTGCCGTTTGCGGATGCCGCGACGTTCCCGAAGGAGCACACGCCATGACAACCACGACCAGCTCGGCGATCGACGTCCTGCGCCAGCGGTTCCAGGCCGGCACGCAGGCGCGGATGCCGGAGCACCTGGCGCGCATGACGTGGGACCGGGCGCGGATCGCCGCGCACCAGCGCGACGCCCTCCGCCGCCTGCTCGCCCACGCGAAGGCGAGCTCGCCCTTCCATGCCCGGCGGCTCGCCGGCGTCGAGGTGGATGCGTTCGACCTGGCGGACCTCGCGAGGCTGCCGGTGATGACGAAGAGCGACATGATGTCGAACTTCGACGACGTGGTTGCCGACCGGGCGATCACGCACGAGGCCGTCGAGGCGCACATCAGCCGCACGGGTGAACTGCCGGAGCTGTTCGCCGGCGCGTACGTTTGCCTCGCCTCTGGTGGAAGTTCGGGCGCGCGCGGCGTCTTCTGCCTGGACATGGACGCGGCGATCGACATGAACCTGGCGGTGCTGCGCCCGAGCATCGCGCGCCTGATGGGTTCTGGGCCCCCTCCGGGCGGCCTCGTCATCGGCGTCGTCGCCGCTCCGATGGCGATCCACGCGACGCGAGCGCTCTCGGCGCTCAGTGATGGCGGCGCGCTGCGCCTCGTGCATGCGCCCGCGACCTTGCCGCTACCCGAGATCGTGTCCCGGCTGAACGCCGGCCAGCCCCACATGCTGATCGGCTATCCCGCGACACTCCGCCTGCTGGCAGGCGAGAAGCGCGCGGGACGGCTGGCTATCGCGCCGCTGGCGGTCGGCTCGACCTCCGAGAACCTGACGCCCGAGACCGCGGCTGTTATCGCCGATGCGTTTGGCGTCGGGGTGTCGAACACCTTCGGATCGAGCGAGGGGCTGATGGGCGCCGCGGGCCCGGGCGAGGACGCCATCACGCTCGCGACCGACCTGGCGATCGTGGAGCTGGTCGACGCCGACAACCGGCCGGTCGAGCCCGGCATGCCGTCCGCGAAGGCGCTGATCACCAACCTGTACAACCGCACGCAGCCGCTGATCCGGTACGAGCTGTCGGACTCTTTCGTCCAGCAGCCGCCGGCGCAGGAGCACGGCCACCTGCGCGTCACGGTCGCCGGGCGGTCGGACGAGGCGCTGGTCTACGGCGGCGTGACGATCCACCCGCTGGCGATCCGCTCGCCGCTGGTGAAGACGCCGGAGGTCACGGAGTACCAGGTCCGCCAGACGCCGTCCGGTGCCGACGTGGACGTCGTCGTGAGCGCGCCCGTCGACGAGGCGGCGCTGGCAGGCCGCATCGCGCGGTCGCTCGCTGGCGCCGGCCTGCGCGACCCGCACGTCGTGGTCCGGACGGTCGCCTCCATCGAACGCAACGCCGCGACGGGGAAGGCCCGGCGGCTCATCCCGCTTGCCCGTGCCTAATTCGACGGGCGCGTTAGGCCCCGGTTGCACGTTGGACCTGCGAACTACAAACTACGCACGACCAACCGACGACTGACAGCTGACAGGTGAGCGACTCCTCCATGGTCCTCGTCGGCACCAGGAACATCGCGCCCCTGCTCGAGCAGGCGCCCATGATGGACGGCTTCGACGCCGAGCCCTGGGCGTGCGAGCGCGTCGAGATCCTGCAGGTCACCTTCGAGATCGACGACGGCGACCGGGAGTCGCTCGTCCCGAAGGCGCTGCACCCGACAATACCGCCCGCCGCCATCTTCAGCGTCTCACGCTATCCCGACAGCCCGGCGGGCCCGTTCCTGCTGGCGCAGGTGAAGGTGTCGTGCCGCGCCGCCGCCCTCCCCCGGGGCTTCCTCCTGCGCGCCTACGCGACGACGCAGGAGGCCTGCGAGGCGCTGGGCCGCAACTGGGGCTTCGCCTGCGCGCGCGGCGACGTGCGCCTGCAGCGCTACCACGACCGCATTGTGGGGTCGGTGCAGGCCCATGACGGGCGCGAGATCCTGCGGGTCTCGATCGAGGCGGGAGCGACGTTCGGTTGGACCCGCTACGTGGGAATCGACGGGCGATCGATCGGAGTCGACCGGTTCGGGGCTTCGGCGCCGGCGGAAGTGATCTACGAGAAGCTCGGCCTCGTTCCCGA
>JBBITS010000264.1:2016-3116 GCA_037440665.1 Chloroflexota bacterium | reverse complement strand
GCGCCGATCAACGACGACGGACACAGAGGGCACGGCGGCCTCATGGCCCCGTGCCCGTTTTGTGTCGGCTATGATCTGACCTCCTCGCCGGATGAAGAGCCTGATTCCATCCTGGATGTCCGACGCCGGCTCGGAGACAACGGCGTGGCGTCTCGTCACGATCCTGTCCATCGTCGAGGCCGGGGCGTATGTCGGCAACGAGGCCGCCAGGTATTTCTGGGACCTGACGGCCTACGTCGCGGCACTCGACACGTTGTACCCGTATCGGTTCAACGACCCGTACCCGTTCCTTTATCCGCCGTTCGCCGTCGACCTGTTCAGGCTGGCCAGGAGCCACCTGTTCGAGCTCTTTTCCATCGCGTACGTCGCGTCGGCGGCGGTGTTTCTGAACGCCTACGCCCGATTGAAGACGCCGCGCCGCGTCCAGTGGCTGGCGGCCGTGACCGCGATGGGCGGCCTGGGCGTGGTGTCGCTGCAGACGGGTAACGTCGGCGTCGGGATGAACCTCACCGTCCTGGCGCTTGCCCTCCAGGCCGCGATGGGGAAGCGGATCGCTCGCCACGCCCTTCCGATCGTGATTGCGCTGGGCGCGCTCATCAAACCGCAGTTCGCCCTCTACCTTGGCCTGCTGTTGTGCCTCGAGCCGTCGCGAACGGCGGCCATCATGAAGACGCTGGCGGCCGCCGCCGCCGTTCTTGGCGTGCATGCGCTCTACGTCCTGTTCCGGCCGGACGATTGGCACGAATACACCCAGGCGCTCGTCAAGCGGACCCTGGTGGAGAAGGACTTCGGATGGGGTCCGGCCGCGCTCGCCGTCCACTTCAGCGATTCGAATGGCGCCGTGCTGGCGGCGTACGTCATCGGGCTCCTGGCGGTTGGCGCCCTCTCGTACGCGGCATGGCGGAAGTCCGTTCGACCAGGAGCGCCCGTGCCGAGCGTCGCCCTCGTCAGCCTCGCGTTTCTCGTGCTGACATTTGCCAATCCGAGAATCCCTCTGTACGACCTTTACGCCGCGGGGATTGCCCTGGCCGTTTGTTGCGGCCTTGCTGTTCGGGCGCCGGGCATGGCCTGGGTGCTGGTGCTCGCCTTGGCGGTCAACC
>JBBITS010000264.1:0-1993 GCA_037440665.1 Chloroflexota bacterium | reverse complement strand
CGAATTTCACGAGGACGCCATTCGACTATCCATGGTGGACGCGCGACCTGCTGATCCCGCACCTGTTCGGCATCGGGAGCCTGCTCGTCATGCTGTCGCGCGTGGGGCTGCAGAGGGGAATGGTCGAGCCCTCAGCGTCGGCCTCAGCGTCGACGCCCAGCGGGGGATAGGGAAAACTTTTCCCCGTGCCTTTCGTTTTTACCCGTCGACATCCCGCCAGATTTGAAATTGCGATTCCAGATCGGTCGAGAGGAATGCTCGGCGGCCGATCGGCAGGCGCGGCGGCACGCCAGCTGGGCGGGCATGCCGATTGCATTCCGGAGGGCTGCGCGGCCTGACCCCCTTGGCCGCTGCGACGCAAGGGAGAGACTCATGCGCACCTACTCCGCATTCGCGGCCGTGGCACTGGCGACCGCCCTCGCCGCTGCCTGCGGCGAGTCCAAGTCGTCGGTGCTTCCCACGGCGCCCACGATCGTCGGCGCCTCGGATGTGGCGCGCGCGGCCAGCTCGGCCTCCGTCACCGGCGAAGAGTCCTCGGTGGTCGCGCGCGACGAGACGAGCGAGACACTCGCCAAGGGCGGAAACGGCAACAACAAGCCCGACGACAAGGGCAAGTCGGACGACAAGGGCAAGCCCGACGACAAGGGCAAGCCCGACGATCGCGGCGACAACCGCCCGCCAAGCTCCCCGTCGCCTTCGCCGACGCCTCCGGGCAACACGACGCCGCCAGGGCAGGTCCGGCCCAAGTTCGAGATCGAGGGCCTGATCGCCGCCGTCGATCAAGCCGCTCGAACGCTGTCGGTCTCGGGCCGGGTGGTGAGTGTGCCCGAGGGCGTGCCCATTCGACACGGACACACGCCGGTTCCGTTCTCCGCGCTCCACATCGGGGATCGCGTGCACATCAAGGCCACGGCCGCCGACACGCCGGGATCCTCCCCGTCGGCTGCACCAGATGCCGCGCTGCTCGTGGCCTTCGAAGTGAAAGTACAGAATCAGGGCGACGACGACGACGAGGACGAGGATGATGAGGAGGACGTGACGGTGAAGGCGGTCGACGCCGCCGCAGCCGAGGCGGGCCTCGATCCCGGACGCTTCCGCCTCACGCGGAACGGCAGCGCGACGCTGCTGGCCTCTCCCTTGACGGTCACCTTCACCCTGGCCGGCACCGCGACGAACGGCGCCGACTACCAGCTGCTCGCGCCGACGGCGACGTTCCCGGCGGGCGTCTCGACCGTCGACGTCGTGGTGACGCCGCTTGCGGACGCCCTTGTCGAGGGCGCCGAGACCGTTGTGCTCACGCTGACAGCCGTCGCCCCCTACGCCCTGGGGACGCCCGGCTCGGCGACGGTCACCATTGCCGACACCCCTGTCGTCAGCGTGTTCGCCGACGACCCGAACGCGTCGGAGACGGGCGGCGACCCTGGCCGGTTCAGGTTGCTTCGCACCGGCGGCACGCAGGCAGCCTTGACGGTCACGTTCACGCTGACAGGCACGGCGACCAACGGCGTCGACTACCAGGCGATCCCGTTGTCGGTCACGTTCCCGGCCGGGCAGGCCACCGTTGACGTCGTCGTCACGCCGGTTGCCGACGCCACGGCCGAAGGGTCTGAGACGGTCGTGCTGACCGTCACCGACGGCGCCGCCTACGACGTGGGCACGCCGGCTTCGGCGACGGTCACGATTGCAGGGTAGAACCGGGGACCGGGAGTCGGGAACCGGGAGTCGGGCTCTTGAGGCCCTCCCGGTTCCCGGCGTCTCATCCGACTGACGGCGACGCCGACGTGGACAGCGTCGCTTCGCACCACCTCGTCGCCCCGCCAGGTCGCGTTCAGGTCGGGGACCTCCCGAAGTGCGAGCGCCGCTGCCTTCACGAGCAGCACGCCGTGTAGCAGCCGGTCGGGAACCGGGCGCCGCTCGTTCTCGTCGGCGAGCCACGCGGTCGTCCGGCTCAGGTCGATCGTCGTGTGGAGGTAGAAGTGCGGGATCTCGCGCT
>JBBITS010000263.1:0-3124 GCA_037440665.1 Chloroflexota bacterium | reverse complement strand
TTTCACCGCGGAGACTACACCGTCTTGTTTTTACAGCAATCCTGGGACGCGACCGTGGGGCGGGCGCTGCCCTACAAACTCGACGGGCTTCATCGCATCGCCAAGATGCGTGCCGAGGCCAATCGAACGCGGGTAGAGGCATTCAACAAGCTCAAGCACATGCTCCTCGCGTTCCCCGCACAGGAGTCTCATTCCAAGGTCGTGGTTGAGCTCATCAAGGGCAGAGACTGGAAGGGGAGCGAAATCCACCTGAGCACCTACCGCTTGGAGGTCTCAGTGGCGAACATCAAGAACATGGCAGGGAACGCGCTGGCCATGCAGGTGCAGTTGTGGGAAACTCTCGCGTTAATCCTCTGGGTGCGATTCGGTGAGCGCGTCGACCCTCCTCCGTGGACTTCTCATGCGATGGAGCACCCGATCTTGAGGAGCGACTAGTGGGCCTTCATCGCTCGCGGCGCGTGTCCGGCGTACCCGCATGACCTCCCGCAAGCGCCTCGGTGACTTCGGAGAGCGCGTGGCGGCCGCCCACCTCGAGGCCAACGGCTACGCCATCATCGCCCGCAACTACCGCCGCCGCGACTGCGAGATCGACCTCGTGGCGCAGAAGGACGGCGTCGTTGCCTTCGTCGAGGTGCGCACGCGGCGCGGGTCGTCCATGGGCACGGCCATCGAGTCCATCACCGACGTCAAGGCCGAGCGCCTGCTGCGTGCGGTCGAGCGCTTCGGTTACGATCACCCAGACATCCCGCCCGATCGTCGCATCGACATCATCGCCATCGACCTCGCGCCAGACGGCCGGTTGTTGTCGCTCGAGCACGTCAAGAGCGCAATCGTGCGGTGAGAGCGGCGGTGAGCGACGCCCGCAACGGCCACCTTGATGGTCATTGAGGAAATAACTGGCCCAATGCTGCTGGCCGGATGTGATGGTGTAGAGGTCGTTTCTCACCTCACCCCCTGTCTGCCGACATCCCCCTCTCCGCGCGACGCGGAGAGGGGGACCGATCCTTCCGAGGAAGGACAGGCGGGGTGAGGTGGAATTCGAGTTCAATCGTTTGACCCGCTCACCGGCCCACCGCACTGCTGCCGGCTGTACCACTTGTTTAGTCAATGACCAAGAAGGTGGCCTTCATTGGGACGGGAAAGCGGTGGCCCGACTCCAACAAAGAAGGCCACCCTTCAGGGTGGCCGGGAAAACCATCTTCTCAACGCCCCCTCACGCGCCAGCGAGCAACGACGTCAGATGCTCCACCGTCGGGCCGGGCGGGCCGACGACGGCCATCGAGAGCGCGTCGCGCGACGGGAAGATGCGCCGGGCCACGCGCAGAACATCGTCCGCCGTCACCGCCTGCATCTGCGTGACGGCGTCGTCGATGGGCTCGATCTCGCCGGTCATCAGCAGCGCCTCGCCCGCGCGCTGGGCCAGCGCCATCGGCGACTCCAGTCCCAGGCGGAAGCTCCCGACGGTGTAATCGCGCGCCTTCTGCATCTCGGCGTCCGACGCCGCTTCGGCGGCCATCAGGAACATCTCCTCCAGGATGACGCGCGTCGCCTCGTCGAGCTTGTCGGGCGCGACGCCCGCGCTCACCGACAGCACGCCGGTATCGACGTAGCGCGCCACGCCGGAGCCAACCGAGTAGGCGAGCCCGCGGCGCTCGCGGACCTCTTTGAACAGACGGCTGCTCATGCCCCGGCCGAGGATCGTGTTGAGGATCATCAGGGCGAAGCGGTCAGGGTCCAGGCGGGGCAGCGCGCGCACCGCGACGCCGAGGTTGGTCTGCGTGACGTCGCGGCTGTCGAGCAGCACGCGCTCCTCGGGCAGCTCCTGGGCGGCGGAGGTCACGGGCGGCGCCGCCTGCGCCTGCATGCCGCCGAACAACCGCTCCGCAAGGTCCATCACGTCGGCGTGCGTCGTGTTGCCGGCGACACTGAGGACCATGCTGGCCGGCGTGTACCACGTCGCGACGTGCGACGTCAGGTCGTCGCGGCGCATGTCCTCGACCGTGTCCACCGAGCCGGCGATAGGCCAGCCGATGGGCTGGTCGCCGAAGCAAGCCTTCGACAGCAGCTCCGCCGCCCACGACGAAGGCTGATCCTGGCCTCGCCGGATCTCCGACTGAATAACCGTGCGCTCGCGGTCGATCTCCTCGGCGCTAAGAACCGAGTTCAGGACCATGTCGGCGAGCACGTCCATCGCCAGCTCCAGGCGGTCGAACGGCACGTGGTTCCAGTAGCAGGTGAGTTCCTTGGAGGTGTAGGCATTGAGGATGCCGCCCGCGCCTTCGATGGCCTCGGCGATGTCGATGGCCGTCGGGCGTCGCGTCGTGCCCTTGAACAGCATGTGCTCGAGGTAGTGCGAGATGCCGTTGGTGCGGCGATCCTCGGCTCGCGACCCCACGCCGACGAAAACGTTGACGCTTACCGACTGGGCCGTCGGCACGGGCGTCGTCACCACGCGCAGCCCATTGGCAAGAGCGCTGACGTCCCAGGTGATTGCCGTCATGGACTGAGGATAGCGCAGGGGCGCGGGACGTAGGAGGTTGGAGGTTGGAAGCGCGAAGCGAGAAGCGCGAAGCGTGAAGCACGATAGCGGAGCAGGGAGAAAGCTGAAAGCTGACTGCTGACCGCTGAAGGCTGAAAGCTGAACGCTGTACAGGGGGCCTCCCACCTCCAGCTTCCTACTTCCAACATCCTGTCCGCGGTTTGTTGTATGCTCTTAGCGATGTCACCACGCTGGCGTCAGAGTCTGTTCCTGTTCGGCGTCACCGCCACGGCGACGGCGGCGACGTACGTCTACATCCGGCGCCGCCAGGCGCGTCAGCGCGCGCGGGCGCTGGAGCAGCAGGCCGAGCGGCCGGAGCCTGTGCCCGAATTCCTGCGCGCCGGCTACGCGGAGGGCGAACCTGTGCCCCAAGCGGAAGAGGAAGCCGCCGCCCCGGAGGCCTCCTGAGGCGCTAGCCGCCGTACTCCCAGCCCAACTCGCGCAGCGTCAGCGGATCGCCCTCGCGGTGGACGCCGCCGTCCACGACCTCGCCAACGACGAGCGTGTGGTCGCCGGCCTCGACGAGCTGGACGACACGGCAGTCGAACCATGCCAGCGCTTCCTTGAGGATGGGCGCGCCCGTCA
>JBBITS010000262.1:0-3144 GCA_037440665.1 Chloroflexota bacterium | reverse complement strand
AAAATATGCTGCTTCCCGATCAGACCGTAACCGATGAAGCCGATCCCGACGCGATCGTTCGCGCCCAGCACCCGGCTGTACGAGGCTGCGGTCAGGGCAGTCATTCCCTGCACAAAGCCGCGTCGCGTGGGCGCATTGGCTGGAGTTTCGTTGGTCATGGGCCTCCCCTCCTGGTCAGCGGATATTCTCTCCCGTCAGGACAATTCGCACAAGTGCCTCTTCCCCTCGACCCGCGGATTTGATAATCTTCTTGCCAATTAGTAACGAAGCAGGCTCCTCTGCTGTCTGGACGCCGGCGGACCCAAAGTCGTGTCCGCGCGGTTTGGCTTCATATATCTATCCAGGAGGGGCCGAATGAGCACTGTCCTTAGCGGGACACCCACCGCAGTACACCCTACACTTGCGGAAACGCGCGGAGCGCCGCGTTTCCCTGGAATCCCAACAACTTCGGACGGATCGGGCATGGTGGTCTGGGTCGAGACGCATATTACCCAGGGCGCCTGCGCCTACCCGATTACGTCGTCCACCACCATGGGCGGCGGCTATCAGGTGGAGGTTGCCAACGGGCGCCGGAACCTTTGGGGCGACGAGTTGGCCTTCATCGAGCCCGAGTCGGAGCACAGCGCCGCCAGCACCTGCGAAGGCTTCGCGGTCGCAGGGGGCCGGGTCACGAACTTCACGTCCGGCCAAGGACTCATCCTGATGAAGGAGGTGTTGTACACCATTTCCGGCAAGCGCCTCCCGATCGTCTTCCACATCGGCGCCCGCGCCTTGACCTCGCATTCACTCAACGTCCACGCCGGACACGACGACGTCGTCGGTGTCGCCGACTGCGGCTGGGGAATCCTCTACGCGCGCAATGCTCAGGAAGCGGGCGATTACGCGCTGATCGCGCGTCGTGTCGCCGAGGACACCGAGACGCCCTTTATGAACGTGCAGGACGGCTTCCTCACTACCCACACGATCGAAAACGTCCTGCTCCCCGAGCCGGACTTCATGGAGATGTACATCGGCCCTCCTCAGGCGCGTATCCGCAACCTGATGGACCCCGCCATCCCGCTCATGTCCGGTGTCGTCCAGAACCAGGACAGTTACATGAAGGGCAAGATCGCCCAGCGCTACTACTACGATCGCGTGCGCGAGGCGCTGCTGGCGGCCATGGAGGAGTATGGCGCCCTGACGGGCCGTCACTACGGCCTGGTCCGCCCGTACCGGCTGGACGACGCTGACTACGCGGTGGTTGCCATGGGTTCCGCCGCCGAGACGGCCGGCGCCACGGCCGACTGGATACGCGAGCACGATGGAACCAAGATCGGCGTCCTCGCCGTGACCTCGTTCCGGCCGTTCCCCGGCCCGGAGATCGTGGAGGCGCTCAAGAGGGTGAAGGCCTTCGCCGTCATCGAGCGGCTGGACATACCGCTGGCTCAGTCGAACCCGCTGACGACCGAGGTAAAGGCTGCCTTCGCCGACGCGGCGGCGCGCAGCGAGGGCTACCCGGTCATCGACCACGTGCCGGAAATCTACTCGGGTACGGGCGGCCTCGGCGGCCGCGACATCCGCCCCCGGCACTTCGTCGCCGTCATGCGCAACATGATCGACGACGGCAAGAAGCTGTTCACCGTCGGCATCAGCCACCCCCTGGCCATCCACAGCGAGGAGAGGCCCGACATCCGCCCGCAGGGCGCGTTCTCGATGAAGGGCTACTCGGTGGGTGGCTACGGGTCCATCACCACCAACAAACTCATCGCCCAGGTGGCGGCCGACCTCTTTGGGATGCACGTGCAGGCGTACCCAAAGTACGGCGGCGAGAAGAAGGGCCTGCCCACCAGCTACTATCTGACGCTCGCCCATGAGCACCTGCGCACCCACTGTGAACTCGAATGGGTTGAGTTCGTCATCGTGAACGACGTCAACGCCTTCCGCGCGGGAGATCCGCTGGACGGCCTGCAGCCGGGCGGCGCCGTCTTCGTGCAGTCGAGCGAGACGCAGCCCGAAGGCGTCTGGGCTGGCATCCCGGAGCGAGCGCGGCGCAGCATCCGCGAGTTGGACGCCCGGGTGCTCGCGCTGGATACGGTCAGCATAGCCCGCAACGTGGCGTCGAGCCCTGACCTTGTCGTCCGCATGCAGGGGATCGTGCTCCTGGGCGTCTTCCTGCGGGCGACGCCGTACGTCGAGCAGGCGGGCATCGGCGAGGACGAGTTGTTCGAGCGAGTCGAGAAGCAGCTTCGGAAGCAGTTCGGCAGGCGAAGCGAGCGGGTCATCCAGGAGAACCTCGAGTGTGTGCGGCGCGGCTACACCGAGGTGTTCGAGCTGCCGCGGGCGGTCGTCCACGGCCAGGCCATAGCCGTCTGAAAGCAGAGCCGAGTCGTCACATGTCTGAACCCAAAGCTCCCGTCATCGAACTCGTACCGGACGTGAGGCCGCGCCCGGACTTCTGTGAACGCATCGTCCAGTCGTACAACGCCGGCCGTGGCGAGTGGGAGCCGCTGGCCGACGAGGCGGTCGCGACGAGCCTCGTGCCGCCGGGTACCGGCGCCTTGCGCGACTTCAGCTACATCGCGCCCACGATGCCGGCCTTCGACCCCGACCGCTGCGTCGGCTGCATGGAGTGCGTGGCGGCGTGCCCCGACACGGCCATCCTGGGCAAGGCACTGGACGAGGCTACGCTCGACGCCGAACTGGCGAAGGTGAGCGATTCCGCGAGCGCCGCGCGCGCCCGTCAGCGCTTCACGAAGACCGCGAAGTACTGGGACACGGCGGCCAAGCGCGGCGCCGAGCCCGGCCTGTTCGGCATCTTCGTCGATCCGACGAAGTGCAAGGGCTGCGGCGAGTGCGTCGACGTGTGCGGCGTCCACGAGGCGCTGCGCATGGAGCCCAAGAACGAACGCTGGCTGGCCGAGACCGCGCGCGAGATGGAGATCTTCCGCCAGCTTCCGGATACGCCCGACAGCTTCATCAACGAGCGCAGCCTTGTGGACATCATGCTCGCCGGGCGATCGCTACTGTACGTCGGCGGCGCCGGTTCCTGCATGGGCTGCGGCGAGGCGACGGCCATCCGCATGATGCTGGCGGCGACGGGATTCGCGCACGGCCCTGAGAGCGTCGGCATCGTCGCCGCGACCGGGTGCAACACCGTCTACGGGT
>JBBITS010000261.1:0-3159 GCA_037440665.1 Chloroflexota bacterium | reverse complement strand
CCTGCTGGTCGCGCACCGAGAAGAGCGCCAGCACCCCCAGCCACGGGTGCGCGGCGATCGCGCGCCACTCGTCGTCGGTCAGCACATCCGCCTTGTTGATGATCTCGGAGGGCACGCGCGCCTTGCCGATGTATCCCGGTTCCGTGGGGATGTGCGCGAGCGAGCCGGTCGCCAGCTCGTAGCGATAGAGCGAGCTGCGACCCTCGAAGAGGTTGATCAGCAGCAGCGCGGAGCCGTCCCGCCGCTCGAGCAGGAGCGAGGCGTGCTTCGCCCGGGCGTGGCGGGCGATGTTCGTGAGCGCCTCCTGCGCGATCCGGTAGAGCGCCGTTTCGACGGGCGCGGGCAGACGCTCGCGAAAGCCGGTGACCTGGATGTCGACCGGAATGCTGTAGCGTTCGGAGAACTCGCGGGCGTATCGCTCGATGGCAGGCGCCAGGCCAGCGTCGTCGAGGACGCTGGGACGAAGTTCGAACGCCAGGTCGTGCACGGCCTGTACAGCGCCCGCCGCCACGGTCTGGACCTCGGCTACACGCGCGCGAAGCTCGTCTGGCAGAGGCGCGATCTCGAGGCTCTTGAGCATCAGCGCCACCGATGTCAGCGCCTGACCGGTCTCATCGTGAAGCTCCCTGGCAATCCGCTTGCGCTCTTCTTCCTGCGCCACGATCGCCTGTTCGAGGAGCTGGCCACGGACGATCTCCTTCTCCCGCAACTCGGCCAGGAGCTGCGCGTTTTCCAGCGCCACGCCCACCTGGTCGCCGATAGCCAGCAGGAGGCGGCGTTGACGGCCATCAGGAGCCGCGCCCGGGGAGTACAGGGCGTTCAGCACGCCCAGAGGCTTCCCCTTCGAGCGTAGCGGCACGCAGATTATACCTGAGTCCTCGAGCCCCCCCGGCAGCCAGCTGACGATTTGCGCGCAACCGTTCATCACAGCCCCCACGTCTCCGCTCTGGACAGCGGTCAGCAAGCACGGGCAGTTCATGCCTTCCAGAGGCGAGAGGCCATCGTCAGCGCCCTCCAGCAGTCCGCGCTGGACGGCCGGCCGCAGGCGTTCCGTGTCCTCATCAAGCAGAAGTATCCACCCTGCGCGCGCTCCGGATACAAGCAGGACCTGCTCCAGCGCCGCCTCCATCACGGCCTCGCGGTCCAGCGACTGGTTTGCGGCGGATGCGACGGCGTTCAGCGCCTCCAGGTCCCGGTTGCGGCTCAACAGCGCCTCCTGCGAGTCGCGGAGCCGGTCTGTCATCGTGTTGAACGCGGTGCCAAGCTGGCCGATCTCGTCCGTCGCCCACACCGGCGCCGGCCTGTCGAACTCGCCGCGTCCGACCGCCTCGGTGGCCTCCACAAGACGCCCGACCGGCCGCGTGAGAACGGTCGCCAGGCCGAAGGCACCGGCCGCGCCCAGCAGCAGGACGCCGGCGATAATCAGCAGGTTCGTGCGGATGTTGGCGAGGACGTAGCTCTCCACCTGCGACTCGGACATGCCAACGTGGGCGTAGCCGCCGCGGCCGCCCAGAATGGGCACGGCGATGTCCTGCACAACACCCCGCTCGGTGGATAGGCGCGTGACCCTGTATTCCTCGCCGGGACTCGGCGGAGCGAGGTCCAGCAGGCGCCTAGGAAAGCCGGTGCCGAAGGTGTGGACCAGCGGCTGGCCTGAAGGGTCCGCGACGTAGACATACTCGACGTCGTCGTCGCTACGCAGTATTTCCTGCGCCAGCTCGTACAACGAGAATCGCTGGTTGGTCAGCACCAGGTCGGCTCCCCTGGCCGCCAGGCCGCGGCTCATCGCCAGCCCCTTCTCTTCCACCTGTTGCCGCAGCGTCTGCTCGGAACTGCGGGCAAGTTGATAGGTGACCGCGCCCCCGAGCAAGAGGATGACGCCGATGACGATGCCCATGATCTTCCATCGCACGCTGACGGCGCCGGCTATGCTCCAGAACCGCTGCCAGAGGCGCTCTATCATCGTCCGGCCTCGCGCAGCACGGCCAGCATGTGGCGGATACTATTGTAGGCACTGTCGTCGATCTCGACGAAGCGGTCGACGCCCATGGCCGCTAGAGCGGCGCGCCCTTCCTCGTCTTCTTCCATACCTAGGAGCGCCGAGCGTACCTCCTCCTTCACCGCCAGGTCGAGGTCCGGAGAGACCGTCAGCGGCGGTATGCCGTATGGCCCCCAGCGGGCGATGATGCGAGTGCGCTGGCCTATGCCGGGATCGAGCGCAACGACGTATTCGTAAACCAGGCTGTCGACGGCCGCACCATCGACCAGGCTATCGGCCACTGCCAGGATGGAGTTGTCGTGACTGCCCGTGTACTCATGGCTTCGGAAGAAGGTGTCCGGCGTCTCGCCCATGAGGTAGAGCTGGTATTCGGGAACCAACCGGCCGGAGTTGGACAGAGGGTCCGAAAAGGCAAAGGTCTTGCCCCGGAGATCGTCCAGCGAAGCCACAGGGCTTTCCGCCGGAACTATGAGGTAGGAGTAGTAGACGATCTCGCCGTTCACCTCCGGCGCTAGGAACAGCTCCATGCCGAACTGCTCCTTCCCTTCGATGTAGGCCCGGGAGCACACGAAGGCGATGTCGGCCTGGCCGTCGCGCACGAGTTCGTTGACCTCGGCATAGCTCGAGCGCTGGTCGACTGTGACGCGCGTGCCGAGACGCTTCTCCAGGTAGCTCAAGAGCCGGTCGTAGGCGTCGAGCGTGCGTGACGGCGACATAACGCCGGCGATGGCGATGCGCAACGTGCCGGCGGGTGGAGTGGCCTCCGGGGAGGTGCGGACGGCGGCCATGTCGACGCGGTCGTCGAGGCGCAGGCTGTCGTCGGCTCCGCCGGAGCACGCCGCGCCCAGGGCGACAACGGCCAGCAGTCCAGCCATAATGGCAAGAGGCCTGGTGACGATCACGGGTCTCACCATCTCAACCTAGCGAGACGCTCCCTGGCGCCACTAGACCCAGAGGGGCCACTGGCAACGGCCAAATGGCGGGGAAACAGGCGCATTTGCCCCTCTCGCCGCCGGGCAAACCCCTACGGGAGACCCCCGATTCTGCCGACAATCCGGTGGGGGAATCGCCAGTGTCCGCCATCTTCAAGTTCGCGTTCCTGCTCCTCACGACCCTGTTCGGAGCCTTCGTGCTGGTTCCGACGCTGCTGGTCGGCGGCC
>JBBITS010000260.1:0-3178 GCA_037440665.1 Chloroflexota bacterium | reverse complement strand
TCCCCGCCGACGTCGGGGCCGCCGAGGAGCATCTGCCGGGCCCGGTCGCCCAGGATCGGCACGTAGCCCGCGACGTTGGTGCCCACGGTGATGGCCCAGAGGGCAAGCTGGTCCCACGGCAGCAGGTAGCCCGTGAAGCTGAGGAGCAGCGTGAGGACCAGGAGGATCACGCCGACCACCCAGTTAAACTCGCGCGGAGGCTTGTAGGCGCCCGTGTAGAACACGCGCATCATGTGCAGGAGCACCGTCAGCACCATGCCGTGCGCCATCCAGCGGTGCAGGTTCCGCATGAGCATGCCGAAGCGCACGTTCGTCTCCAGCGCCGCCACGTCCTGATACGCCCGCTCGACGGAGGGTACGTAGTAGAACATGAGCATCACGCCGGTCACCGTCAGGCCCAGGAACATGAAGAAGCTCAGGCCGCCCAAGCAGTAGGTGTGGGTGATGCGGACGTGGGTCTTGTGGATACGCGTCGGATGCAGGTGAAGGAAGACGTTGGTGGCGACGGCGAGCATCTGGTTCCGGGGAGTGTTCGGATAGCCGGAACGGAAGACGGAACGCCAGATGAAGTTGTGGAAAAGCCTGTCGTAGAGCCAGTCAGAGAACGAGGGCCCCTTGGGCTGGTCAGTTACGGCCACGTCTCACCTTCCCCTAGCTCTCCCACCACCGGCCGAAGGCGACCATGAGGCCCAGCGACACGATGATGGTGAGGAAGACAATCGCCAGTTCCTGTGCGTCCGTCAGGACGACGCCGTTGAAGTCCACTGCAGAACCTCGCTGTTCCAGTGGGGAATCAGCTTTCGCCTACCACCGGGGAACGCCGTCCCGATTGTGAACGGCATAGCAATCGGCAAGCTAACATCGCCCCTATCTAGTGTCAAGGTAGACATGGAGCATTTCAAGCACTGGCGCGGCCCTTGTTGACCGCCTCGAATTACGCACGGGGCGAAGCCGGCTTACGAGGGATGCGTTCGAACCTCACCCTCAGAAGGCCGCGAAGCTGCTTACCGATGTCCTGGACCAGCTTGACCCTCGTGTCGGGATCCTCCGTCCACGCTACCGGCACCTCCTTGAGCCGGTAGCCGCCTTTCTCGGCTTTGATGAGGAGTTCGGTATCGAAGAACCAGTACGTGTCGCTCACGTGGGGTAGCAGCTCCTGCGCCGCCTGGCGCCCGATGGCCTTGAACCCGCATTGAGCGTCGGAAAAGCGTACCCAGAACAGCCCCTTTATGACCGCCATGTTCCCCCGCGAGACGATCTCCCGCTTCAGCGACCGTTTGGTCTCCGACGTTTTCGCCAGCCGCGACCCGTAAGCGAGGTCGTACCCCTCGTCGAGCACGGCCCGCGCGAGGTCGATGGTCTTCGTAATGTCCGTGGAGAGATCGACGTCCATGTAGCACATGCCGTCGGCGTCGGATTCGAGCCAGGCCTTCTTGAGGGCGCGGCCCCTGCCCTTCTGGTCGAGGTGTATCCAGGCGACCTCGCCCGGGTAGCGCCCGGCCAGTTCCTTCGCCACGTCCAGCGTCCGGTCAGTCGAGGCGTTGTCGGCGATGACGATGCGCCAGCGGTAGGGGAAGCGCTCCCCGAGGAATGCTCCCAGCGACTCGACGCTCTGGGCGAGGACCCGCTCCTCGTTGTAGACGGGGATGACGACGTCGAACGACTTCATCGCCGGTGATGGTACGCCGACGGGGGCGGTAGGAACAGGGGGTGTTCCGCGCCATGGGCCGCCTCGGGGCGCAGCCAGCGTACGCCTCAAGTGAGAGCGTGGAACCGGGAGGCCCCTGCGGGACGAAGGGTCCGGCGGAACCCACAGACGGTCTGACTGTTTCGCCGGATTCCTCGTCCTTCCTGCGGAAGGACTCAGAATGACACCGTTCCCATTGGCTCCACAGGGCAGGCGTGCGGTATCGATGCCCGTCCAGTCGGGCGGGCGCTACCAGAGTGCTGAAAAAACCCTGGAGAAGCAGGGTCTCTCTTGCCCGCCCGCCCAGCAGGTGGTTTGAATCTGGGGGACACCCCCAGACCCCTCGCCAGAGTCGAGTCTTCGACCGGCAAAGGGGCTCCGCCCCTCTGCACTCCCCGTTTTTCGGCGCCCTGCTAGTCGAGGCTCTCTTCGAGCGTCCGCGCCATCTCCAGCGGGTCGCTGGCGACGACGCTGGCGGCGTACAGCTCCATGGCGCCGATGTCGTTGGTGCGGGCCGTGGGGTCGCCCCGGTCGACGATGCGGACGATGACGGGGAAGCTCTCCCAGTTCTCGCCGGTCGGCTCGATGGGCGGCATGTAGATGACGAGGTTGAAGGCGCTGATCTTCAACTGGTCGCGGAAGGTCTCCAGCACTTCCCAGATACGGTCCTTCAGGCTCTCGCTCAGCGTGGGCGCCATCAGCAGAACCTCGTGCTCCTTGACGGGGGTGAGGTTGGCCAGGATACGCACGTCTTCCTTCTCGAACGCCGCGCCCACGACGCGGTGCGCATCGTACAGATCGTCGAAGTAGTTCGACCGGTGGTGCGCCTCGTACAGCAGCGCGTCACGGCGGAGGGACTCGACGCGGGCGAAGTGCATGTCGCGGCCCAGCAGCATCTGCGCGTGACCGTGGAGCAACGAAGCGCCCGCGCGCCACAGGCAGTTCCAGAGAAAGAAGAAGTAACGGGCCTCCGGGTCCTGCGCGTGGGCGAGGTCGGCCCAGCGACGGGCCGTGTCGATGTAGTCGTGGATACGCTCGCGGGTGAAGCGCAGGGGGTGGCTCTCGTCGAAGACGATAAGGCCGTGGTGGCCGTCGAACTTGGCGACGTTGCTGGCGGTGATGGAGTGCTGGCCGCGCACACGCCCGAACAGGTCCTCGGGCGTCATCTCCTCAGGACGGAGCAGTGGGTCGTCGTGGTTCAGACGTTCCAGCTCGGCGTCGAGGTCCACCTCCTGGCGCCAGATGGGGCGGCTGGAGCGGAGGCGGTTGAAAAGAACGCCCTCCAGCGTGACGACGTTTGTGACCTTGATGATCTTCTGGTTGAGGACCGCCTCGACCGAGCCGAACTGGCGCTCGATCCAGGCGTTCATGGTCGGCGGCGGCGCGAGACGTCCGTAAGTCGTCGAGACGTGCAGCACCCGTTCGAACAGGAACCGGTCGGCCGGGTCGAGCCCGGCCACGATGGCGTCGAGTTCCATGATGCTCGCTGGC
>JBBITS010000259.1:0-3195 GCA_037440665.1 Chloroflexota bacterium | reverse complement strand
GCCACCGCCAACTCCATCGCCTCGTGGCGTTACGGTGGGACGAAGGTCAACGCGACGTTCGGCGGCCTCGGCGAGCGCACCGGCAACACGTCGCTCGAGCAGATGGTCGCCGCGCTCATACGCCTGTACGGCGACCCCGGCTTCGACCTCACGGCGCTCGAGGAGATGAAGACGCTGGTCGACACCGAGGTCACGCCCCTGCCCGACCGCGCGCCCATCATCGGCGAGGTGTTCACGACGACGGCCGGCATCCACCAGGCTGGCCTCAGCCGTCAGGAGGAGGCGCCCGGCGGGCTCATCTACCTGCCGTTCGCGGCGTCCCTCTTCGGGCGTCAGGAAACAGAACTCAGCCGGCTCGGCGCGTTATCAGGCGCTGAGGGCATCGTGTCCGTGCTCAACCGCGAGCTGGAGCGCGCCGGCAGCGCCGAGCGCGTGACCACGACGAGCCGCGTCGTGAAGCGCATCTACGACCGCATCCAGGCGGCCTACGACGGCGAGTACGATGAGGCGGCGAACTCGTGGACCGGCTACCGCCGCGACTTCTTCACTCCCGGCGAGATCCTCGCGATGGCGCGGGAATTCGGGATGGGATAGCGGGCCAGAACCGAGAACCAAGAACCGCCTGTAGGGGCTCGGCGCTGCCGAGCCCTGCCCTACGCCCGGTACTCGCCCTTCTCGTCGGCGGCGAAGCTTCCGAGGCGTCGCGCCAGCCGGTCCGCGATCTTCTCCGCCAGGTTGTCCATCCCGACGCGCATCGCGACCGCCGACAGCAGGTACTGGTTCAGGCTCGTGCCCTCGGCCTGAGCGTGCCGTGCCGCCTCGCGGTGCAGCCCCTTGGGCAAACGCAGCACGATGTTGCCGCTGTAGTCCGTGGCCATCAGCGGTTCGGGGATCGGCCGTCCGTCCTCGATGCGGCCTTCCAGCCACAAGGCCATCGCTTCTTCGAGGTTTGCCATCGCGTCAGCCGCGTCGTCCCCCTGGCTGTAGCAGCCTGGTAGCTCCAGCACCATGGCCCCATATCCGCCGTCGTCCTCGCGAATCAAGATGCGCGCGTAGGGGCGGTTCACGTACTTCTGCAACGTCGCTTCGTCCATGGCTTCATCCCCCTCCGGCGAGGTCCGCTTCAATCGAGTCGAGCGCGTCTTTGACGATGACTGACCTCAGCGCCCCGGGATGGTTCGGCAATACGATATCTCTGCCGCCTTTGGAAAAACGCCGGTGGCTTCCCTTCCCGGCGCGCTCCAGCCAACCGGCCGCCAGCAGCAACGACCGAAGCTCCCGGAAGCGCACGTTGGCGCTCCGCGCCCGCATCCTTGCGATCCGGCGCCTCAGGTCCATCCGCGTAGTACTATATGCAGTATCAGATCGCCTGTCAACCCGACGGCGGAGGCCGTCGCTGTCGTTGCCCTCTACCCGTCGGCTGTCGGCGTCGGTTCGGGGGCCGCCTCCGGCGTGTCCTGAGGCAGCGGCGCGTCCTCGGGGTAGCGCAGGTAGTCCTGGACGGCCCAACCTTCGCCGCCCAGACGCCACCAGGTGAACCCGCCTTCCTCCACCGGCCCGCCCTGGATGACCATCTTCCATCCGTCGGGGCGGCAGAAGTTCACCGGAGCGTCAATCCTCGGCTCTTCGCGGACGTTCAGGCAGTCGCCCGTGCCGAAGACGACGACCATCTCGCCGACCTCCAGCGGCCACGGCGTCGCGCCGTCGTCGGGCTCGTTGGGATCGCGCGACGTCACCGACACGATCTCCCACACGCCCTGGTCGTTGGGCTTGAGGACGACGATGGTTGTCAGTTCCGACAGCACCGGCCCCAGGTTGAACGCGACGTACTTCCCGCGCTCGCCCCGCCGCGTGATGCAGAGGCTGCCCCGGTCGGCGCCCGTCGCCTGGGCGCAGTCGCCGGCGAACCGGCGGTTGAGCAGTTTCTCGACGTACAGGCGAACGACACCCTCCGGCGTGTCGGGCGGCGCCTCCGCCGTCGCCGTTGCCGCCGCCGGGTCGATGCCGCCATCGCCGCCCTCGTCGCTCTCGTCGTCGCCGCCCACCGACAGGCAGCCCACGACGACGAACGCCGCCAGCGCGGCCGCCGCCAACGCCAGAACCCACCCCATGCCCTTCATTTCGACGTCCAGCCTCCCGCGTAGCGCCTCATGAAGTCGGCGTGCACGGCCGGTCCGCCGGCGACGAAGCCGCCGCTGTGGATGCTCACCGGCCCGCCGTCCGCAGCCGTGATCACGCCGCCGGCCTCGCGAACCAAGATGATGCCCGCCGCGATGTCCCACGGGTAGACGTTGTTGTGCACGAACAGGTCCCAGCGCCCGGCGGCGGCATACGCCAGCCCCAGCGCGGCGCTGCCCGGCACGCGGATGCACTGCACGTTAGGGAAGATGTCTACCGCCAGTTGCAGCGTCCGCTTGCCCGTGACGTCGTTGTACCCCAGGTCCATGCCCAGCACCGACGATTGCACGTCGGGCCGGTCCGACGCGCGGATGGGCTTGCCGTCGACGTACGCGCCGATGCCGGTCTGCGCCCAGAAGGCTTCGTTGTGGTTGGGGTCGTAGGTGAGGCCGATCACGGGCTCGCCGTCGTGGCAGAGGGCGATGTTTACGCAGAAGAAGGGCACGCCGGAGACGTAGTTGCGCGTGCCGTCGAGAGGGTCGACGACCCACACCCAGCCGTCGAACGACTGCGCGTCCTGCGTCTCCTCGCCGTAGACGCCGTGATCCGGGAACTCCTCGGCGACGACGCGGGCGATGGCGCGCTCGGCCTCGTGGTCAGCCTGCGTGACCAGGTTGCCGCGGCCCTTGACCTCGATCTCCTGCGCCCTGCGGAAGCGCGCGAGGACGATGCGCCCGGCCTCGGACGCAGCCATGCGCGCCACGTCCAGCGGCGAGCGTCCCGATGTCGAGCGGGGCAGCTCCGACAGGGTCATCTCTCTCGAAGCGTATGTCAGGCAAACGGCGCGCTGCAAGCGCGGGTGAACGCGCGCGCCACCTCCGGCCTGTTACGAGTGAAGGCCGCCTTCGTGGGCCGCACGAATGAAGACCACTCCGCTGAAGGGGGGCGGCCTTTCAAGGCGGCCTGAGTTGTTGGCCACTTCCCGCCACGCTGATGGTCATTGATAAAATATCTGGCCCAATGCTGCTGGCCGGATGTGATGGTGTAAAGGTCGTGTCTCACCTCACCCCCTGTCTG
>JBBITS010000258.1:0-3206 GCA_037440665.1 Chloroflexota bacterium | reverse complement strand
CCTTTGCGTAATCATGGGACACACGTGGCTGCAGCTCGTGTAGATGAGGCTGATCACCACGGGCTTGCCGCGCAGCTCGCCGATGTCGACGCGTGCACCCTTCGCATCGATGAATCGATATTCGGCGACGGGACGGCCAATGGCGTTCTGGCTGATCTCCAGCGCCCGGCGGTACTTGTTCTTGACGACGATGTCGTAAAGGGTCTGGCCATCGACTTCAGGGACGTTCAGGTCGCGCCACTGTCCCCGCCGCGAGTCCAGGAAGCTGCGGACCTGCGCGTCGAGGTTCGCCTGGCCAGCAGCCAGGACGAGGAATGGAGCGGCGGACGTGACGATGGCCGCAACAAGGGCCGCCGTTGCCAGCGTGATCGGGATTCGGTATGCCATATGCCCACTCTGAGGGAGTACTACGGCGCGATTGAGACAACGCGTTGACAGGCTGGCGAAAACGGTGTGATTCAGCGGCGCGCGACCCGTAGCGCGGCGCCCGGGTCGCTGCTGGCGCGCCACCTGGCGACCCGGTCGTGAGCCAACAAAGAGGGGGCGGGGATCGCGCCCCCTCCTTCGCTACTTCTTCTTCGTCGCGGCCCCGCTCATCGAGAACTGCCCGCCGTTGATGTCGAAGGCGACCGACGCCTTGTCGTCGCCGGCGGGCGAGACCGTGATCTTGGCGTCGAACGGATTGCCCTGGAAGTTGCCGGAGAACTTCAGGACCAGGTTCTCGCCCTCCTTCGACACGTCGGTGATCTTCTGACCTTCCGGCTGCATCGGGTTGGTCATCACGGCGACGACCTTGCCGTCTTCGTCTTTCAACGCGAGCTCGTTTTCGAACGTGCCCTGCGGGGTGTCGAGCGTGATCGTCCAGACGCCCATGAACGCGCCGGCCTCGGCCGGGGTGATCGACTGCGCGTGTGCCGCGGGGGCGAGAGCCAGGACGAACGCCGCCGACAGGATTCGGGCGATCAACAGACGGGACATGGATCTTCCTTTCCTGAAACGCGTGGGCCGGGCGCCGAGCGCAACGAGGCGATTCTAGCTGATTCGCGGGTCTGTCTTAACTCTTAACTCTTAACTCTCAACTCTTTATACTCTCCCTCATGCCCACCGCAGCGCTTGAGACTGCTCCACCGAAAGTCACGCTGCGGTCGTCGCCGGCGGTGCCCTACGACGGAGCCATCGCCGCGGCCCGCACGTGCTACTCGCCGCGCGTCATCGCGCGCAGCGAGATCACCGAAAAGCAGCGGGACTCGATCGGCCCGCTCACGTTCGAGGGCGGCCACCATACGGTCTACCAGCACGCGCACTTCGAGTTCGGCCTCGAGAACATCTCGCGCCAGCTCGTGTGGAGCGTGCTCCACTCGTATCCGTTCTACAACTCGGAGCAATCCAGCCAGCGCTACGTCAAGCTGAACGAGCCGCGCGCCTTCGTGCCTCCGCTCACGGGCGAGGCGCTCGACGTCTACGAGCGGGCCGTGCTCCGCGCCTGGGACGCCTACGCGCGGCTGTCGGCGCTGCTCAAAGACGACGCGTGGGCCATTCTGAAGGATCTGCGGTACGTCCGACCGACCAGCGCGCCTGCGCGGTTGAGGGCCGTCGAGCGGGAGGCCGAGAAGAAGGCCATCGAGACCGCGCGCTATGTGATCCCGATTGCCGCGTTCACCTCGATGGTGCACACCGTCTCCGGCATCGTGCTGCACCGGCTGCACCGCATGATGCACGTCGGCGACGTGCCTTACGAAGCCGCCATGGTGATTGGCGCCATGGTGGACCTGGTCAAGCAGGTCGATCCCCTTTTCTTCGAGAAGGTCGGCCTGGCGACGCTGGCGCGCGAGGCGCTGCCCGAGCTGGCGTTTCCCAAGCCGCGCGGCGGCGGCGACGGCTTTGTTGCCGAGTTCGACCGCCGGCTGGGCGGCAAGGTGTCGCGCCTGCGCGACTGGTCCGCGGGCGCCGAACGCGTAGTCGCCGATGCGGTGCGCGCGACGTTCGGCCTGAGCACGGCCGAAACGGACGACGCCGACGCCATCGATCGCGTCATGAATCCGGCGCGCAACCGCTACCGCGTGGACATGCTGGACGTCTCGCACCACTCGCCGATGATGCGCGCGCTCCATCACGCGAGCTACGTGTTCGAAAAGCGCCTCAGTCACACGGCCGACTCGCAGGATCAGCGCCACCGCATGGTCCCGGCGTCGCGCCCGATGATGACGCTCGCGGACACCGCAGCGCCCGACTACGTGACGCCCCGCCTCATCCGGCGGAATGCCGAAGCCTTCGGCGTCTACCAGCAGGCCATGGTGGACGCCTGGGACGCGAAGAACCGGCTGCTCGCGCTTGGCGTGCCGCTGGAGTTCGCGCTCTACGTGCTGCCCAACGGCAAGGCGCTGCGACTCATCGAATCGGGATCGTTCATTGCTCTGCAGCACAAGTGGACGCTGCGCACTTGCTTCAACGCGCAGGAAGAGATCTATCAGGCGTCGATGGAGGAGATCGCCCAGGTCAGGGCCGTGCATCCGAACCTGGGCCGCCATCTGGGTCCGCCCTGCGTCCTGCGGAACGTCCGCTCCGGCCTCGCGCGCCCGCGCTGCACCGAGGGCTCGCACTTCTGCGGCGTGCCCGTCTGGCGGTCCTTCCCGAACGCCGAACGCCGCCTCTAGTAGACGTCTTGGAAGGCCGAAATCTTTGCCGTTGAGTCGCGTTTCTCCGCCGGCCTTCAAGACGTCTCGCGCCGCCGGGGGCGGGGCAAACCTGGCACTGCTCCGCGTCGCGCCACCCACGTGAATTGAGGGGTGAGAAGTGCTTCTCCCCTGGGCCGCGCATCTCTACACGGCATTGGGAGCCGTCCTGGCCTTCGCCGCCACGCGCGCCATTGTGGGGGGCGACGTGCGGACGGCGTTTCTGGCGCTGGCTGCGGCGACGCTCGTCGACGCGACCGACGGCGCGCTGGCGCGCGCCGTGCGCGTCAAGGAGCGCCTGCCGGCCTTCGACGGCTCCCGCCTCGATGACATCGTCGATTACCTGACGTACGTCTTCGTGCCGGTGCTCATCATCTGGCGGATGCGGCTGCTGCCCGAGGCGCTGGAGCTGTGGGTGGGGGCGGCGGTGCTGCTGTCGAGCGCCTATGGCTTCTCGCATGCCGAGGCGAAGGTGCAGACGCCGGACCACTTCTTCACCGGCTTTCCGTCCTAC
This sequence comes from Chloroflexota bacterium, assembly GCA_037440665.1. Lineage (GTDB taxonomy): Bacteria > Chloroflexota > Dehalococcoidia > DSTF01 > JACRBR01 > DATLZC01. The sequence continues at coordinate 20 of JBBITS010000258.1, read as the reverse complement.
TGGAACATCGTCGCGCTCTA
>JBBITS010000257.1:0-3232 GCA_037440665.1 Chloroflexota bacterium | reverse complement strand
CGCGGCCGTCGATGACCTGCTCGTTGGCGAGCACCGTCTGGTCGACCGGGTCCCAGTTCACGACGCCGGTCTTCTTGTAGGCGATGCCCTTTTCGCGCATCCGCAGGAACAGCCACTGGTTCCAGCGGTAGTAGTCGGCGTCGCAGGTCGCGAGCTCGCGCGTCCAGTCGATGGCGAAGCCCAGCGCCTGCAGCTGCTGCTTCATGTAGGCGATGTTCTCGCGCGTCCATCGGGCCGGCGGCACGCCGTTGGCGATGGCCGCGTTCTCCGCCGGCAGGCCGAAGGCGTCCCAGCCCATCGGCTGCAGCACGTTGCAGCCCCGCATGCGCATGAAGCGCGCCAGCACGTCGCCGATGGTGTAATTGCGCACGTGCCCCATGTGCAGCCGCCCCGAGGGGTAGGGAAACATGGACAGGCAGTAGTACTTCGGACGCGCGGCATCCTCGCGCGCCTCGAAGCAGCGGTGCGCATTCCAGTACTGCTGCGCGGCGCGCTCGACGGCGGCCGGCTCGTAGCGTTCCTGCATCACGTGGGTGTCGGGGCCAACGGGCCGAAAATCCCGAAAACTCGAAAGGATACACGAGGCGGGAGCGGGCACCCAATGCGCGCGTGCGACCCTTTCCTGGGGTCGCGGGCGGGAAGCCCGGCACGCGCCACCCCCCTTTGAGGCCGCGACGCCGGCAGCCGGCCGGCATCGGAGGCTGCGCAGCGCCAGATGATGGCCAGAGCGATTCCGGCCCGTCACCGGATTTCCCTGCTTGGCGTCAATGCTTTCCCAATTGGAAATGAAGAGACTCTCTCGAAGTCCGGGGGCATCAATCGAGGGGGGATCCATGAGCACGATGGTTACGCATCGGCGGGGCGCTGCCTTGCTGCGTCCCGTCATTGGGGCGGCCGCGCTTGCGCTGACCGCGCCGCCAGCGCTGGCGCAGATCGAGGAAGTGATCGTCACCGCGCAGAAGCGCGAAGAGAGCCTGCAGAACGTCTCCGCGGCCGTCACCGCGCTGTCGGGTGATTTCATACGCGATGCCGACATCGCGCAGTTCAGCGAAGTCGCCGACCACACTCCCGGGCTGGTGTTCAGCCCCTTCTCCGTCGGCCAGCCCGAGATCGCCATCCGCGGCGTCACGACCAAGGAGGACGGCGCCGGCGCCTCGGACGCGACGGTGGTGTCCGTGGACGGCATCTACATCGCGGCGCGCACGGCCCAGGTATTCGACATCTTCGACCTGGAGCGCGTCGAGGTACTGCGCGGTCCGCAGAGCACCCTGTACGGCAAGAACACCATCGCCGGCGCGCTCAACTTCGTGACCTCGAAGCCCACCGCGGACACCGTGGTGCGGCTGCGGCAGACCGTCGGCGACTACGGGCGCTTCGACACCGCGGGGCTCGCGTCGGGCCAGATCGCGGGCAGCCTCTACGGCAAGTTCTCGTTCTCGCGGCGCAAGCACGATGGCTACCTGCGGAACATCCTGCCGTCGTGGGTCGACCCCAACTCGGGCTTCGTGGTGAAGAACCCCGACTACGGCCGGCGCCAGGGCGAGAGCAATACGTTCAACTGGCGTACGCACCTGCGCTACGAGCCCAGCGACAGGCTCGATCTGACGCTGATGGTGGACGGCGCCGACGACCACCTGGGCGCGAGCAACCGCGAGCCGATCGGATCGCTCGGCCCGCTGCACAACTGCAGCTGCGCCTCCGATCCGGTGGCGGTCAACCAGGCGCTTGGCGGAGCCGGCGATCTGTTCACGACGCTGTCCGAGACGGAAGGCTATACGGACCGCCAGGTGCTGGGCATCAGCCTGGTCTCCAACTACAAGACCGGCCTGGGCACGTGGACGACGTCCGCCGCCTATCGCGAAAGCGAGTTCCGCTGGCTCGAGGACTCGGAGGGCCTGCCGCCGTTCGCACCGTGGGTCGACCTGACGGGGGCCTCGGGCAATCCCGGGCCGCTGCTCACCGCGCCGGCCAGCCGCGGATTCACCTTCGACGTGAACGACAGCGTCACCGAGTTCGCGAAGCAATACACGCTCGAGAGCCGGCTGGTCTCGCCCGGCGGCGCCCGCATCGACTGGCTCGCCGGGCTGTTCTACTCGCGCGAGGACATCGAGCGGCGCGAGGGCTTCGAATTCCCGACGCTCGGCGGCACGGGCCCGAACGCCAACTCCAACTATGACTCGTTCCAGCACAACAAGGGCGACAGCTGGGCCGCCTTCGCGCAGGCCACCTGGAACGTGACGCAGCAGTTCGGGCTCACCGCGGGCCTGCGCTACTCTTGGGACAAGAAGACCTTCACCGCCTCGGGCGTCGCGAACTCCGGCCCGCCGCTGCTGGTGCGCGCCTTCGCCCCGGTGACGAGCGACGACACCTGGGACAACGTGAGCTGGCGGCTGGCCGCCGACTACCACCCGGTCAAGGACCTGCTGCTCTACGCGAGCATCTCCACCGGCTACAAGGCCGGCGGCTTCATCGGCTCGCCCTCGACCGCGGCCGCGGCATCCACGCCCTTCGGCGAGGAGACCGCGACCAACTACGAGCTGGGGCTTAAATCCGAGCTGCTGGAACGGCGCCTGCGCCTCAACGTCGCCGCGTTCTTCACCAGGATCAACGATCTGCAGGTGACGCGCTTCTACCAGCCCCAAGGCAGCACGTTCGGCGAGTTCCTCACCGAGAACGCGGGCAAGGCCGAATCGAAGGGCGTCGAAGTGGAGCTCGTCTACCAACCGGTCGCCGCACTGCAGGTCGGCGGCTCCTATGCGTACCTCGACGCCAAGTACACGGACTTCCAGGGCGCGCCGTCCGTGGAGCCGAACGGGACGATCCTCGACGCGGCAGCGTTCAACGGCAAGCGGCTGCGCCAGTCGCCCAAGAACAGCTACGACGTCTACGGCCAGTACACGCACGACCTCGCCAGCGGGAAGATCTGGGCCCGGGTCGACTATCGCTACCAGGGCAGATTCTACTTCGACCCGTCCAACGATCCGATCACGGCGAGCTGGGCCTATGACCTGTGGAACGCGCGCCTCGCCTACGAGACCGCAGGCGGGCGCTGGCAGTTCACGCTCTGGGGCAAGAACCTCGGCAACGAGCAGTACCTGACGCACCTGTTCACGCAGCGCGGCGGCCGGATCGCCTTCGGCACACCGGGCGATCCGCGCACCTGGGGCGTGTCGGTCGACCTCAGGCTGTAGGCAGGCGGGCATGGCCCGCGGCACCCAAGGGTGCCGCTGGC
>JBBITS010000256.1:2186-3248 GCA_037440665.1 Chloroflexota bacterium | reverse complement strand
AACAGCTCATAGAGCTTGAGGAGGGCCGCCTGCCGCCGCTGCGCCTCGGCGCCAGGGCCGAGGGGACTGATGGAGTAGCGCTGCGGGTCCACCACCGACGGCGGCGGCGCGACGCTCGACGTCAGCGCCTGGGGCAGCGAAGCGCCGGCGTTGAAGCCGCGCAGCGGGTCGTGCTCTTCCGCCTCCAGGCGCGCGAGGTACTTGCCCAGCCAGCCGTCGCCGAAGCTCCCGGCGGTATCGGCTGTCTGCCAGATGCGCATAGACTTGAAGTGTGAGTAGTCGGGGTTCGGATAGCCCACAGCGTGGACGATGCCGAGCTTCTTCCCGTCCCACAGCGGCTTGAGCGCGCCGAGGTTCTTGTGTAGTCCCCAGCCACCGCTCAGGGGGATGACTTCCGCTTCGGGCACGGCCAGCGCCGGCCGCGCCTTGCGGTAGGCGGCGTCCTGATAGGGGACGAGCGTGTTGAGGCCGTCGTTACCGCCCGCGCACTGGACGATGACCAGCACGCGCCCCGGCATTCCGGCCCCGGCGGCTTCCGACGCGCGGATGGCGAACGCGCCCTTGAAAACGGCCGGCACGGCGGCCCCGCCTGCGCCCAGCGTCACGAGCGCGACGCCCTTCTTGATGAAATCGCGACGGGTGATCATGGCGATCTCCCTTCTTCCCGGCTCACGCGAGCTGCCCCACCGGCGAGGCCAGCAGGATGACGGCGAGGCCGCGCAGGCGCGTCTCCCGCTCTGCCAGCGGCAACGAACTCCAGCCGCCTTCGGACGCGTAGGCCACGAGTTCGGCGCGCATCTCTTTCGACGCGTTGCCGTCGGCGAGCAGATTGACCAGCGCGTCCACGGCGGCCTGCGCCGTCGCGGGCATGCCGCCTGTCAGCGCTGCGACGTCGGCCGGAGGGATCTTCGCGTCCGGCAACTGCACGCCGTTGACGGCCGCCGCCGCGACGTTCACGCGCGCGAACCAGAGGCTCGTACCGAGCCACGCCGCGCCTCCCGGCCACCCGGCGACGTTCGGCGGGTTAAAGAGGTCCTGGCCCAACATGTGGGAGACGCGGGC
>JBBITS010000256.1:0-2139 GCA_037440665.1 Chloroflexota bacterium | reverse complement strand
GACGATGTAGTCCACGGGCGCGCGCACGTGCGCCCGGTACGCCCGCGGCGAGTAGAACGCGGGCGAGGTCAGCACGGCGCGCAGACCATCGCGGATGGTGAAGCCATTGTTGCGCAGAGCCGTGGCGACCGGAGCGATGACCTCCGGCTCGGGGTTCGGGTAGGAGAAATAGCTCCACAGCCGGGTGGCGACGTAGTTGGCGGCTGCGGGCTGGCGCAGGATGATATCGACCACGTCGTCGCCGTCCCAGGCGCCAGTCGCGCCGAGCACCGTCTTCACGCCGTCGTCGTGCTGCGCCGGCCGGAAGACGAAGCCCTTCTGCGGGGCCAGCGACCAGCCCGTGAAGGCCCGCGCCGCCTCGCGCACGTCGCGTTCGGTGTAGTTGCCGATGCCCAGGCTGAACAGCTCCATGAGCTCCCGCGCGTAGTTCTCGTTGGGGTGCGCTTTGGTGTTGCTGCGCGTGTCCAGCCAGATCATCATCGCCGGGTGGCGGCTGATGCCCTTGAGCGTCTCACCGTAAGGACCCAGCGCGTGCTCGCGCAGGAACTGGTTCTGGATGATCATCAGGAACGAGAGCTGGTTGTTCAGCTTGGACAGGGCGCTGGTCAGGATGCCGTGCCAGAAGAACGTCATGCGCTCCAGCAGCGGCCGCCGCGTGTACACCATGCGCGTGAGCCACCAGGCAATCATGTCGGCGGGCTTCGTGAAGTCGTAGGCGTTGGCCTGGAGGCGCGACTCCAGCTCGCTGTCGTCGACGGCGGCGTAGTTCAGGAGATCGTCGACGACGTCGTCCAGCGGCCAGCCCTGGTAGCGAGCGAGGTCGGCGGGCGTAGCCCCGAAGGCGGCCCGGCGCAGCAGATGCTGGAGCCGCACGCGGTCGGACGTGAACGGGTTCGCGACCTGCGCCGCGTCATCGATGGCGGACCCGCCATCGCGCCAGCCGAAGATGCTCGGGACGCTGCATCCGGCGCCAGCCAGGGCGCTCGCGCCCGCTGCGCCAGCGAGGAGCCTCCGCCGGGTGACCCTGAGACCGAGCGACTGGCGCATGGCGAGCCTCCGTGGATAGCCTCGGCGCCATTGTGCCCCCATCGGGCAACGATGGCAGGCCCTTGACGTAAAACGTAAGCAAAATGTGAGGACGGAGAAGCGTGGGCGAAGAAGCGGGCTCCCAACGGAACCCGCTCCCACACTCGTTTCTGCCCTTGAAAAGGCGGCGCTAGCTTGCCCGCTCGAAGATGGTGGCGATGCCCTGGCCGCCGCCGATGCAGAGGCTCACCAGGCCGTACTTCTTGCCGCTGCGCTCCAGCTCGTACATCGTCTTCACGGTCAGGATGGCGCCCGTGGCGCCGATGGGGTGTCCGAGGGCGATGGCGCCGCCGTTGGGGTTCACCTTCCCGGCGTCGAGGCCCAGCGTGTTGGAACACGCCGCTGCGACCGACGCGAACGCCTCGTTCAACTCGATGACGTCGATCTGATCCAGCTTGAGGTTGGCCTTCTTCAGGACCTTCTGGATGGCAGGAATCGGGCCGCTGCCCATGATGGCGGGCTCGACGCCGTGCTCAGCGCGGGCGACCACGCGCAGGCGCGGCTTCGCGCCGAGGGCCTCGGCCTTCTTGCGGCTCATGACGACCACGGCGGCGGCGCCGTCGTTAATGCCGCTGGCGTTGCCCGCGGTCACCGACCCGCCCTCTTTGAACGCCGGGCGCAGCGCGCCGAGCTTCTCGATGGTCGTCTGCCGTGGATGCTCGTCGGTGTCGATGACGACGGTGTCGCGTCCTTCCTTAACCTCGATGGGCACGATCTCGTCCTTGAACTTGCCGTCTGCGATAGCCGCGGCCGCGCGCTCCTGGCTGCGCACGGCGACCTCGTCCTGCTCCTGCCGCGACACGTTGAAGCGCTCGGCGAGGTTCTCGGCGGTGATGCCCATAGGCACTTTGTCGAAGGGATCGCCCAGCAGGTGCTGGATGCCATCTTCGAGGACGCCGTGGTTAAGGCGATAGCCGTAGCGCGCGTTGCGCACGTAGTACGGCTGCATGGTCATGTTCTCGACACCACCCGCGACCACGACCTCGGCGTCGCCGCACTCGATCCAGCGCGCAGCGGTGTTGATGGCCTCGAGGCCGCTACCGCAAATGCGGT
>JBBITS010000255.1:0-3283 GCA_037440665.1 Chloroflexota bacterium | reverse complement strand
CCACCTGATCGAGAGCCCGTTCAGGCATGGCGCCGTCCGGCAGTGGCGAGTCTCGTGGGCGCTGGCGCCGACGGGCGTGGCGGCTCTGGTGATAGCGCTGGTCTTTGCTACGCGCGGCGCGGAGCCGGGTCCGTACGTCTCGGGGGTGCCGCCCATGCTCTCTCCCGCGTCATTGGCAAGAGGCGAAGGCGCCGCGTCTGCCCCCGTGCGCGTGCTGGTGATCGGTGACTCCGTAGCCTTCACCATGGCTCAGGGGCTCGGACGGGCGGCGAGCGAATGGAACCTGTCGGTGTGGAATCAGGGGAAGCTCGGCTGCGGCGTGCTGCGCGGCGACGCCGTTCTCGCGGACGGACGATGGCTCAGACTGGGCGACGATTGCACCGGCTGGTCCGTAAGATGGCAGTCGTACGTCGACGTGTTCCTGCCCGATGTCGTCCTTGTCCTCGCTGGAGCGTGGGATATCCGCGACCGCGAGGTTAACGGCCGCGTGCTCGAATTCGGCACGCCGGAGGCCGACGCCTTCGCGACGAGCGAACTGGTCGCGGCGGTCGACTTGCTATCGTCGCGCGGGGCGGTAGTAATGCTGCTCACGACGCCGTACTTCGAGCGTCCCGATCTCGGACTGGGCCTCGGCGGGCCTGACTTCGACCCGGCGCGTATCGAGAGGCTCAACGGCCTGTACGAGGAGGTGGCGCAGCAGCGGAGCGACGCCGCAACCGTCATTGACCTGAGCGCGTTCGTCGCGTCTGCCGCAGGCGGTGGTGCCAGCAGCGAAGACATCCTCAACGATGGCGTGCACTTCACGCCGGAGGGCGCCGACCTCGTGGCGGCGTGGCTCGCGCCCAGGATCGCTGAGACGGCCCGCCTCGCGCGTGGCCTCGCGCCGGAGCCGCCGTCCGTCGTGGCGAGCGAGCAGATGCCGCCGCCCCGCTGGCTCGAACTGCTGGGCCACGTGCCGGACACGGGCGAGACGAGGTTGGGGACAGTCATGAACGACTACGCCCGCTACCGCGCGGCGTTCGGCGTTCCGCTGCCGCCCGCCGACGTGGACGAGGGAGTATTGTTCGGCTACTACCGGCGGCTGCTGTTCACGGCCGATGGCGTGCCGGCAGGCTTGGCCCCGGCAGGCGTAACTGGCATCGCGGAATCGCCGCCACGACTCTCGGAAAACCGCGCGCTGTTTGGCTTTACCATCGCCGACGTCGATCAGGACGTCTGGACAGTGGACAGTGAGTCACAAGTCGTGCGCGGCCGCTTCCACGACGACTCTGGCGCTCGTTATGTCGCGACTGACGACGTAGCGGGGACTGCCGAGCCGCTGGAAGATGGTCACACGTTCGTCGCTGACGGCGGCTACCTGTACTGGTCGGCGACAGCGGAAGGCCTCGACGCGTTGGTCGACGCTGGCTCCGGGGAAGGCCCCTCGCTCGCTGGTTTCGCCGACTTCCACTTGCTGGCTCAGGCCCTCGAGCGCCTGGGCACGTACACGGCGCTGTTCTCAGCCGACAGGGAATCGTACACAGCCTTGGAGATCGCGCGGCGGATCGCCGGTCCAGACGCCAGCGACGAGCGCGTGCAGGCGTTGCGCGTTGAGCTGGATGGCGAGACAAGGCTACTTCCTTACGACGCGTTCGCGACAGGAGCGGGAGTGGACGCTCGCGGGCCGTTCACCGCCGTCGCTCTGCTGAACGAGGACGAAGAGAGCGCGAGAGAGAACGCGTCGCGCTTGCGCTCGCGTATCGCCGAGGGCACGAGTTGGATCGGTGGCGAGCCCTTCCGCCGGTTCGTCTCCCGCGTGGACATCACCGTGGACGGACGACTGGTGCTGGCGACGCTGCACAGCGACGCGTACGGCCTCTGGTACGGACTGCACGCCGCGAAGGACACGCTGCTGCTGTACGAATGAACGGCGGCGAGCTATCCCCAGAAGGCGCGCAGCCGGAGCGCCTCCGCCCTGCCCTGCCGGAGACCTTCGTCTGCCGCTGCCGCCCGGCGCGTGAAGTCCATGAGGTTCAGGCCGAACGCCTGCAATGACCTTTCGTCTGGCGCGACAAGCTCGACCTTGCTTCCACCTGCCCGCAGCGTCTCGATCTCGCCCTCAAGGCGCCGCCGGACAAACTCGGCCATCTCTGGCATCGGTCCACCGGCGTTCCCCACGGTTACGGCGACCACTACGACCCGATCGTAGCCCTTCGCCAGGTCCGCATTGGTGCCTGAGCGCATCCCGCCGTCCATGTATCGCCGTCCGTTGATGGAGACCGGCGGAAAGATCCCTGGAACGCTGCAACTCGACGCGACGGCGCGGCCGAGATCCACGCCCGAGTTCCTGCCCCAGGCCACGAACGAGCCGTCGGAGACATCTACCGCTGTGCAGACGAAGTCCTTCTCCGGCCAGCGGTCCGCGCCCATGCTCTGCATCTGCCCGAAAGAGGCCAGCCATTCGTCCTCGCTCATGGTGTTAGCCTCAAGGGCGAAGGCGCCGATCTCGGCCCGGAGCTTCTCAGGCGGCCCGCCCGACGTGTACAGGGGAGCCAGGCGCTGGATGAGCGCCGCCATGTCGATGGGGCGCCCCTGAGCGGCGCGATTTCCGCCCGTCTCCGTCTTCTGGATGGCCACCAGTTCCTGCGGCCGCCGGCCAATCGCGAGCTGCGAGCCCACCACTGATCCAGCCGACGTGCCGACGAAGAGATCGGCGTCGGCGAGCCGCACGCCCTCCTGTTCGAGTCCGGCGGCGAGTCCGGCCTCCCAGGCGATCCCGACGGGGCCCCCGCCGCCTAACACCAGCGCGCGTGTCGTCATTAAGCCCATCTCCTCAGCGCTGACCCTGCGCTGGAAGAACTATATCGCCCGCTGCCGCGCGACAACAGGCGGCCGGGCGCCTCTTGCCTACCCGGGCAGATTCTGATTGAACCTTGGCTCGCGCTTCTCGCGCCACGCGGTCACGCCCTCGCGGGCGTCCGGGTGGTGGTCGGATATGGCCGTTTTGGCGGCGATCTCGTCCAGAGCGTGGGCGAAGGTCATCTCAGCGGCGTTGTATATCGAGCGCTTGAGCAGGCGCATCGCCACCTGCGGGCCGTTCGCCAGCTCGCAGGCCAGATCCATCGCCCGCTCCATGAGCTGTTCTGGCTGTACGACCTCATGCACCAGCCCTAGCTCCAGCGCCTCCTGTGCGCTCACGATCCGCTTCCGCATCAGGAAGTCCATCGTCCTCGCCACGCCCATGTGCTGCACGAGCAGGAGGTGGCGGAGGTGCTCGAGCAGGTCGGTGACGAGCCGGGCCAGG
>JBBITS010000254.1:0-3318 GCA_037440665.1 Chloroflexota bacterium | reverse complement strand
CGCCGAGTTCATCCACAACGAACTGGCGGGCGTCACGGTGCCAGAAGCGGTTCGCGAGCGCATGCGCCAGGCGGGCGAGAGGGGCGTCGAGGAAGGCCTCGCCCAGTCGCGCGAGTTGCTGGAGCAAACGCGGTCGATGGTGGCCGGCGTCTACCTGATGCCGTCGTTCGGGCGGTACGAAGTGGTAGCCGAATTGGTGGTGGCGGCAAAGCAGGGGGCCAGCGGTGGTGCCTAGCGAAATTGGCCGCTGTTGACCGATTACTCTGGACACTCTGAGCAGGCCGCCCTAATATGTAGAACAAATCTTCTTGCTGGATACGGCGTGCAAGAGTACACGACGCTTTCGCCTACGCGCGTGTTCGTGTCCCCTTCGGGGCTCGTCGAGCTTCACGAGGCCGACTGCATGGAGTGGCTGGCCAGGCAGCCCGAAAGTAGCTTCCACGCGGTTGTGACCGACCCCCCTTATGGCATGGTCGAGTACTCGCCGCCGGAGATGCGGAAGCTGCGGGCCGGTCGCGGGGGCATCTGGCGCATCCCGCCGTCGATAGGCGGGCACAAGAGATCGCCACTGCCCAGATTCACCGTCCTTCAGGATGAAGACCGCGCCTTCCTCCACGCCTTCTTCCGAAGCTGGGGTGGGGTTCTCCTGCCCCGTCTTGTGCCGGGCGCGGCGGTCTTCGTCGCGACCAGCCCTCTGCTGTCACACGTCCTGTCGCAGGCCATGACCGAGGCCGGGTTCGAGAAGCGGGGCGAGATCGTGCGCCTGACGCAGACGCTCAGGGGCGGAGATCGCCCGAAGAATGCGGAACGTGAGTTCCCAGGCGTGACTGTCATGCCGCGTTCGGGTTGGGAACCGTGGGTGTTGTTCAGGAAGCCGTGTGAGGGAACAGTCGCCGAGAACTTGCGTAGGTGGGGAACTGGGGGTCTGCGAAGGCTTGACGATGGACCGTTCGCGGACGTGATCCGGAGCCGGCCCACGCGCCCGGAAGAACGGAAGATCGCACCTCATCCAAGTCTGAAGCCTCAGGAGTTCGTGCGCAGGCTTGTCCGCGCGTGCCTGCCGCTGGGAGAGGGCGTGGTCCTCGACCCATTCGCGGGGAGTGGTTCTACCCTGGCGGCCTGCGAGGCCGTTGGCTACCGCGGTGTTGGCCTTGAGAACGACCCGGCGTACGTCGAGATGGCGTCTGCGGCTATTCCTGAGTTGGCGGCTCTGAAGGTCGCCGGAGATCCTGCTGTCAAGAGTTCGCCCCTCGCCCGGACCAGGCAGGATCGAGGTAAACGATCCCTCGCTCGAGCTTCGCGCGCCCTTCCTTTGTGATGGAGGCCGTAGGCGTTCGCCTGCTGGACGCCCCACGGCCGCTGAACTTCCAGTCCTGTTCGATCAGGTAAGCCGCGAGCACACGCGCGATCTTGGTCGGCTGGCGCTGCTCCACGGGCATGGTTTCTCGGTCAACTTCGTACTGCACGATCATGACCCAACCGTCCTCGGCGTTGTGTCCCTGCCACGCCTTGTCCGTACGCGACGCCTTCACCTCGATCCCTTCGTCTGCCTGGTGACTCGCGTCGCCGGGGTAGAGCCCAGCGGGCAGAAGGTCGGGCCGGCCGTTATGCCTTCGGTTCTTTGTCATCGTCACGCTGCGCTTGGAGATACCTTCGATGACCAGTTCGCTCATCACTCCGCTGAACGTAGCCGCGGCGAGCGTCTCTTCCAGGCGATCCCATCCCCGGTCGGTTAGGAACCGGTTGATGCTGTGGAGGAAGTCGTAGATGTCGTCCAGCGCAGCCTTGACCTCCGCCACCCGCAGACCGTACGGCAACTCGATGGCCGAGCTGAAACCCTTGGGGTGCAAGGTTGGACGGTCGGTATACATTGGCATGCGGCGATTCTGGCACGCTAGGCGAATGGCGCGCAATCGAACCTGGGACGGCGCGCACAACGGCCATACCTAGGCTCCCTTGGCACTCCGACGATCCGGTGACGATTTCCCTCGGACCGCCATGAACCCCTTGACGTTCGCTCGCTCCCGCACCGATGATCACGGCGTCCATCCCCCGGACACCACAGGAGGGCCCCGCCATGGACGAACGCAGCCTGCCGTCGTACGCCGAACTCTCGCGCCGCGAGGACGCCCCTAAAGGGTCGAGCTGGGGGCTGTTCGGCAAAGACGACCAACTCGGCACGGTGAACTTCCTGACACCCGAGCGCGTGCGCGCCGCCGCCGCGCTGGTGCGCAAGGGCGCCGTGTTCTCGCTGAACCTCCCGCTCGATCTGCCCAACCCGCCGCTGTTCGGCCGCGGCACCTACCGTCATCACATCGAGCGTCACGAGAGCGGCTCGGCCCACGACGATCATCTGGACAGCTTCTATCTCCAGGCGTCGAGCCAGTGGGACGGCCTGAGCCATGTCGGCAGCGCGCGCTATGGCTTCTACAATGGCGTCGAGGCCGGCGAGATTACCGGACGCGAGGGCACGCGCAACGGCGTCGAGCACTGGGCGCGGCGCGGCATCGCCGGGCGCGGCGTGCTGGCCGACATCGCCCGTCAGGCCGATCTGCGCGGCAAGCCCATCGAGGCCTGCAGCTCGACGGCGATCACGGTTGCCGACCTGGAGATCACGCTGAAGGCGCAGCGGACGGAGATCCACGACGGCGACATCCTGCTGGTGCGCACGGGGTGGCTCGACTGGTACCTGCACGAGACGACGCAGGGTGTGCGCGAGCAGGTGGCGAAGGACCTGCGCTCGCCGGGGCTCGAGGGGTCGATGGAGATGGCGGGATGGCTGTGGGATCACCGCATCGCCGCTGTCGCGTCGGACTCGCCGGCGCTAGAGCCGTGGCCCTGGGACATGAGCGTGGGTTCGCTGCACGTGCGGGCGCTGGCGCTGCTCGGCATGCCCTTCGGCGAGCTTTGGGATCTGGAGGCGCTCGCCGCCGACTGCGCCGGGGACGGCGTGTACGAGTTCCTGCTGACGTCGGCGCCCCTGAACCTGCGGGGAGGCGTCGGCTCGCCGCCCAACGCGCTGGCGATCAAATGATTGTCCCGCCCACCCGCCCGGCTAATGAAGCCGGGGGACACCCCCGGACCCCCACCAGAGGGGGCAGGCCCCCTCTGGACTCCCCCAGTAGCAACATGACAGCGCCACGGCGGTTGACGCGCCACGCTTGTCTGCTACACTGACGCCTGCGACCGGCTCGATGGCGGTCCCGGCGCCACCACCGGAGGGTTTGTGAGGATGATGACAGCAGCCCGGCTTCCCCTTGCCTCACGCCGCCTCCGGCGGGTTCCCCGGTAAGCGCTCGATTCTCGCTGCACTCACCT
>JBBITS010000253.1:0-3364 GCA_037440665.1 Chloroflexota bacterium | reverse complement strand
CCGCGGAGACTACACCGTCTTGTTTTTACAGCAATCCTGGGACGCGACCGCCTGACGAAGCTGATGTGGCGGAGCAAGAAGGACCAACGCTGGATCTGCTCACCACCGAAGACGGCACCTTCTCTTTCACCAACGTGCCGCCGGGCGACTATACGCTGCGTGTCTGGTGGTCTGCCGGCTTCGTGTCAGGCGGCTCGCCCACAGTTCGTGACGTGTACCAGGTCATATTCAGGGTCGACCCAGATGGCAGGGTCCTGTCTCCAAGCTTTCCCCCGAGTGAATGGCGCGGCGTGTTGGGTACCGCCACTGACCGCGAAGCCGATGTAGCGGTGGTGGGTCAAGTGCCGTCAACAATACTCCTCCGGCGCACTCCAGAAACTCTCGTCCCATTCCCCGTTAGCACGGGCGACGGCACGGGTCCACCACCTGTCGGGACGCTCGACGTACTCTCAGCCTGGCAGAAGGCCCTTGCGGCAGATCTCGCCCTGCCTCCTACCGGATTGCAGGGAGACGCTGGCGGCAAAGGATACGTGAGATGGCTGTTGTTCGGGTCGCTGCTTCTTATCGGCGCTGCGGCTCTGGCACTGCCGCGCCGCAGGCAGGCCATGTAGCAACCGGTGATCCTCGCTGATGGGAGGGGCGGCTGTGTCACCGCCTCTCCCATCCCACCCCTACACCCGCTCCACCGCCAGCGTCACCGTCCGGCCATCGACCGTGTGCTCCTCGGCGTGCGCGCCCGGCGGCGGCGGTCCCGCGGCGAGGTCCACCGACAGCGTCTCCTGGCGGATGTACTCGCCCCAGGCGTCCATCACCCGCGCGACGTCGGCGTCGCCGTCGTACGACGTGCGGATGCGGTCGGCGATGTCGAAGCCCGCGTTCTTGCGCATGTCCTGGATGCGGCGCACCAGCTCCCGCGCCAGCCCCTCGTCGGCGAGGTCCGGCGTTACCTCCGTGGTGACGGCCACCGCGTAGCCCGCCTCCTCGGCGACGGCGTAGCCGGGCCGGCCGGCCATCGTTACCAGCAGTTCGTCCGGGTCCAGGCGGAAGCCGCCGATTTCCACCGTCTCGCCCGCGGAGACCGTCCGCGCGATAGACGCCGCGTCGGCGGTCGCCAGCGCCTTCTGGATGCGGCCCAAGTCGCCGCCGTACTTCGGGCCGAGCACGGGCAGGTTCGGCCGCACCTGGTACTCGAAGAACGCCGATTCGTCGGTGATGAGGTCGAGTTCTTTGACATTCAGTTCTTCCAGCAGTTGGGCGGCGAGCTGGCGCACGGTCTCGCCCTCCTTCGGCGAGCGCGCCTTGACGAAGACCTTGCGCAGCGGCTGGCGCACCTTGATGTTCGCCTTCGCCCGCGCCGAGCGCCCCAGCGATGCCAGACGCTGCACGAGACGCACGGCATCGGACAGCGAGCGGTCGATGAGCGCCTCGTCGGCCTGCGGCCAGTCGCAGAGGTGCGCGCTCTCCGGCGCGTCGGCATCCCACGAGCGGACGAGGTTCTGGTGCATCTCCTCGGCCAGGAACGGGAGAGTCGGCGCCAGCAGACGGTTCAGCGTCGACAGGCACGTCCACAGCGTGTGGTAGGCCGACCTCTTGTCGGCGTCGTCCTCGCTCTTCCAGAAGCGGCGGCGGCTGCGCCGCACGTACCAGTTCGAGAGGCCCTCGACGAACTCCTCGATACGGCGGCACGCCGTCATGGAGTCGTATTCGTCCAGCGCGGCGGTGACGCCGGCGACGAGCTGATTCAGCTCGGACAGCGCCCAGCGGTCGAGTTCGGGGCGCTCGGCGGCGGGCACGGGCGTCGCCTGCGCGGGCGTCCAGCCGTCGATGTTGGCGTAGGTGACGAAGAAGGCGTACGTGTTCCACAGCGTCGAGAGAAACCCGCGCCGGATCTCGTCGCCGTAGTGCCAGCCGAAGTTCAGGTTGTTGGCGGGCGGCTGACGGAAGAACATCCAGCGCATCACGTCGACGCCCATCTTCTCGGCCGCCTCGTCGAACCAGATGGCGTTGCCCTTCGATTTGTGCATCTCCTCGCCGTGCTCGTCGCGCAGCAGCGCATAGGAGAACAGCGCCTTGAAGGGCTCGCGGTTCTCCATCACCGTGCTCATGGCGAGCAGCGAGTAGAACCAGTTGCGGAACTGGCCGGGGAAGCTTTCCGACACCCAGTCGGCGGGGAACCACTGCTCCCAGTACGCGCGGTCGTGGCGGTAGCCCAGCGTCGAGTACGGCACGATGCCGGCGTCGAGCCACGGGTTGCCGACGTCCTTGATGCGCGCGACCTTCGCGTTGCACTGCGGACAGGCGATCTTGACGGCGTCGATCCAGGGCCGGTGCGGGCTGTGGCCCTCGAACTGCTCCCAGCCCTCGACGGCGCGCTCCTTCAGCTCGACCTCTGAGCCGATGACCTCGAAGTGGCCGCAGCCGTGACATTCGAAGATCGGCAGGGCGAGGCCGTAGTAGCGTTTCTTCGAGATCATCCAGTCGTGCATGTTGCGCAGCCAGTCGAGTTCGCGCGCCAGGCCGAACTCGGGGATCCAGCGCGCCTTCTTCGTGACCTCCATGATCTCGTGGCGCAGCTCGTCCATAGAGATGAACCACTCGTCAACCAGCCGGAAGATCAGCTCCGAGTCGCAGCGCCAGCACACGGGATAGCGGTGCGTGTAGTCCTGCACGCGATAGAGGACGCCCTTCTGCTTGAGGCTCTCGAAGATGAGGTCAGCGACGTCGGCCACGTTCTTGCCGTCGAGGAAACCGAAGCTCCGGCCTTCCTCTGTCGGCACGTAGTTGCCCTCTTCGTCCAGCGGGGCGATGACGCCGAGGCCGTGAACCTTCGAGAGGGCGAAGTCTTCGGCGCCCGCGCCAGGCGCGATGTGGACGACACCCGTGCCCTCGGCGTCGCTCACCTCATCCCATTCGATGACGCGATGAACGATGCCCTTCTGCGCTGGCAGCTCATCGAAGGGACCGGCGTAGGTGAGACCGACGAGGTCGCGGCCATTCACCTCGCCGATCGTCTCGTAGTCGCCCTTGACGGCGGTGGCCAGCGCCCCCTTCGAGACGTAGAAGACGCGGCCGCCCTGGCGGACCTTCACGTACGTCAGGTCTGGATGGACCGCCGCCGCGACGTTGGCGGCCAGCGTCCACGGCGTCGTCGTCCAGACGAGCAGCGCCTCGCCGGGGCGTTCGTTCAAGGGGAACAGCAGGTACACAGAGGCGTGCGTAAGTTCCTTGTAGCCCTCGGTGACGATCTCGTGCTGCGAGATGCCGGTGCCGCAGCGCGGACACCAGGGCATGCTGTCCTTGCCTTTGTACAACCAGCCGCGCTCGTGGCACTTCCTCAGGAAGGCCCAGATGGTGTAGTTGTTCT
>JBBITS010000252.1:0-3391 GCA_037440665.1 Chloroflexota bacterium | reverse complement strand
TTCACCGCGGAGACTACACCGTCTTGTTTTTACAGCAATCCTGGGACGCGACCGCAATCCTGGGACGCGACCACTCAAGCGGACGAAATCGCTCAAGTCCGCAGTCTATTCTTCGGCCTCTTCGTCCAGGCGGTGGTCAGAACCATTGATGGCGAGGACGAGATTTGGCTTGTCGAAGACAGCCCGGAGGGCAGGCACGTTTATGTTTGGGAGCGCGTGCCAAAGTAACCGGGCTCAAGTGCGAACAAGTGTCTTGATCCTGTCGCGGTCTTCAGCGTAACCTAAGGAGGTGCAAGGGTCATAGCGCTCAACCCTTGTCCATCTCCCCAACCTGGTTAGCCAGATAGAGCATAGTGGCATCTGCAAAACGGGCTGACCCTGTTGCCCGCTTCAGCACCCATGCGGTTGGGACGACCAACGGCGTCGCGCGCCTGACGCCGTTCGTCAAGTGGGCCGGCGGCAAGGGACAGCTCGTCGGGCAGTTCCGCGACCTGTTCCCGTCGTCGTTCGGGCGCTACTACGAGCCGTTCGTCGGCGGCGGCGCCGTCTTTCTGGCTCTCCGCCCCCGGCGCGCCACGCTCGCCGACCTGAACGCTGAACTCATCGACTGCTGGAAGGCCGTCCGCGACGACCCCGAAGCGCTGATGGCGGCGCTGGACCGCCACCCCTACGAGCGCTCGCACTTCTACCTCGTGCGCGACCTCGACCCGGCCACCCTCGACCCCGTAGAGCGCGCCGCCCGCTTCATCTACCTCAACAAGAGCTGTTACAACGGTCTCTATCGCGTCAACCGGCAAGGGCGCTTCAACGTGCCCTTCGGCCGCTACGCCCGGCGTCCCGCCTACTACGACCGCGAGAACCTGCTGGCCATCAGCCGCCTGCTGCGCCGCGTGAAGTTGCTGCGCGCTCCCTTCGAGGAAGCCGTCGCCGGCGCGAAGGCGGGTGATTTCGTGTACTTCGACCCGCCCTACGACCCGCTGTCGAAGACCGCCAACTTCACCAGCTACACCGAGGGCTGCTTCACACGCGACGACCAGCGCCGCCTCGCCGACCTCGCCCGCGAGCTGGACCGGCGGGGCGTGATGTTCGCCGTCAGCAACTCGGACACGCCGGAGGTGCGCAGACTGTACCGCGGCTTCCGCGTGCACGTAGTGCTGGCGCCACGCAACATAAACTGCAAGGCCAACGGGCGTACGCCGGTGAACGAGCTGCTGATCCTGAACACCTGATGGAGCGCGAACAACCCGCCCTGCCCGACTTCCTTCCTGACCGTGATGAGGAGGAGGCCCTGTCGCCGACGGCCGCCGCTTCGGGCGCGGCCTTCGAGACGCGCGTCGCCGGCGTCATCAAGGACCTCGGGCTCTCGTTCCTGCGCCAGGTGAACATGGGGGTGAGCATCCTCGGCCGGCGCCGCGTCACCGACTTTCTGGTGTTTGATCACCAGGGGCGCAGCCTGGGCATCGAGTGCAAGTACCAGGGCGTATCGGGGTCGGCCGAGGACAAGCTGGTGCACACCATCAACGACTTCGACGCCAGGCCGGTGAAGCACGTCCTGGTATTCGGGGGCGAAGGCTTCTCAAAGAACGTCAGCGGCTACCTGCTGAGCACGGGCAAGGCCATCCAGATCGACGACCTCAAGAACTACCTGGTCTTCTACTTCGCGCTGGAGGAGCGTTACGGCGAGTTCGGGCGGACGTGAGCGCCCCGCCGTGCTACAGTGGCGGCGATGACCGATCGTCCGGAGCGCCACATCCGGGTGCAGGACCTGACGTTGGCCGCCGCGTCGGTGTTGCTGGGCGCGGGCGTGGCGGCCTCCTACGCGGCCTACCGCGCGGTGAGCCTGACCGGAGCCGCGGCCGACGAGCGGCTGCGCGAGTTCGGCGGCGAGATGTTGTGGCCGGGCGCGCTCATCGTGGTGGCTGTCGCCGCGATGGTCTGGTTCGGCTGGAAGCTGAATATCGACTGACGCAGTGATCCACGTCATCATCAGCAAGGACGACTACCTGCTGCAGCAGACGCTGTCGCAGGTCACCGGTCCGGTAGACTCCAGCGTAGACAACGTGGTCCGCTTCGATGAGCGCGAGGCCACACCCGACGAGCTGGCGCGCGCGTGCCTGACTTCGTCCTTTCTCGGGAACCGTTCTATCGTACTCGTCCGCGGGCTGCTGGCCCGCTTCAAGGGCGTGCCGCCCGGCGGAGGCAGGGGTCGCAGCAAAGCTGCCCAGCTACAGTCGTGGCTCGACTCTCTCGGACAACTGCAAAACCTCCCGCCCACCACCATCCTCATCTTCCTGGAGCAGGAGGACGTGACGCCGGAACGCAACGCGTTCCTCCGGGCGCTCTCGTCGATGGGCGTGGTTCACCGTCCGGAGCAGCCTCGTGAACAGGGCGTGCCCCGGTGGATCCGCGAGCGCTGCCAGGAATGGGGCGTCGGCATCCGGCCCGACGCCGCTGCCAGGCTCGCCAACCTCATCGGTCCAAACCTGGGCCTGCTCCTGGGCGAGGTCGAGAAGCTCGCGCTCTTCACGTCCGGCCGCGATATCACCATCGATGACGTCGACGCGCTGGTGGGCGAACGCAGCGAGACAAAGGTATGGGATTTGGTAGACGCGGCGGTCGAAGGCCGCACCGGCGACGCCACAGCGGCCCTGCGACGGCTGCTCGACGAAGGCGAGCCGCCACAAGGGCTGCTGGCACTGATCGCGCGGGAACTGCGCTCCATCGCGATTTGCGCGGACCTAGCGGCACGAGGCGCTTCCGATCCGGAGATCATGATCGCCGCCCGCATCCAGGAATGGACGGTGAGGCGCCTACGTCACCGCGCCAGGCTCATCGGCAGGCACATCACCGACGCCTATGACGCCGTTCTCGAAGCCGACGCCGCCGTGAAGCGCGGACTGCTCGACGAGCAGACATCGATGTACCTGCTGGTGCACAGGCTCGCGGCCCTCGCGAGCCCGCCACGATCCGCCCCGGCGCCCGCTGGCATCCGCTGAGACCTACGGGTTGGTCACCGCCTCGACGGCCTGCGCGATGGGGTTGAAGCAGGCCACGCTGTGTCCGGGCGCAACGTCCGCCAGAGCCGGCCACGGCTCGGAGCGGCACGCCAGGATGGCCTTCGGGCAGCGCGGCAGAAAACCGCACTCGCCGGTCAGTTCGGTCAGGTCGGGCGGCTGGCCGCGGATCTGCGGCAGCGGCCGCGCCGCTCCGTCGAGACGGGGCAGTGTGGACAGCAGCGACCACGTATACGGGTGCCGGGGCCGGCGGTAGAGTTCGCGCACGCCGCAGGTCTCGACGATGCGGCCCGCGTACATCACGGCCACGCGATCCGCCCTCTGGGCGACGACGCCCAGGTCGTGGGTGATCAGCAGGATGGCGCTGCCGGCCCCCC
>JBBITS010000251.1:1582-3395 GCA_037440665.1 Chloroflexota bacterium | reverse complement strand
AGATGAACTCGTTCTGGGCGATGTACTCCTTCAGGATGTCGTTCTGGAGCGTGCCTCGAAGCTGCGACCGGCTCGCGCCCTGCTTCTCCGCGGCGGCGATGTACATCGCCCAGATGGGCGCCGCCGGTGAGTTGATGGTCATCGAGGTTGTCACTTCGGCCAGCGGGATGCCGTCGAACAGAAGCTCCATGTCGGCGAGGGACGAGACGCAGGCGCCGCACTTGCCGAACTCGCCGGCGGCCTCCGGCGCGTCGGCGTCGTAGCCCATGAGTGTCGGCAGGTCGAACGCCACGGAGAGGCCGACCTCGCCGTGGCTCAGGAGCAGGCGGTAGCGGGCGTTGGCCTCCTCGGCGCTGCCGTGGCCGGCGAACTGACGGACGGTCCACGGCTTGCCGCGATAGCCCGTGACGTGGACGCCGCGGGTGAACGGCGGCTCGCCTGGGAAGCCGAGGTCGCGCAGGTAGTCGACCGGCGTTGTGACCGAGTCGTACAGCGGCTCAAGGGGGCGGCCCGACCCGGTGGTGAACAGCGCGTCGCGCTGCCTCCCCTTCGCGAAGTCACGCTGCCACTTCTTTCGCGCCTCGCCTGTGCCGCCGCTCATGACGCCATGATGCCGCATGACGGCGTCCGAGGCCAATGCTGGCGCAAGACGGGTAGGGGCCAGGCTAGCGGGAGCCCCGCAGCCTCGGGTCGAGGACGTCGCGCAGGGAATCGCCCAGCAGGTTGAAGCCCAGAACCGTGAGGCTGATGGCCAGGCCGGGGAAGAACGGCCACCAGACGTGGATGGGGAAGTGATTGCGGGCAGCGTTGATGTCGGCGCCCCACGACGGGTTGGGCGGCGGGATGCCAAGGCCCAGGAACGACAACCCGGATTCGGCGAGGATGGCCCCACCCAGCAACGTCGTCATGATGACGATGGCCAGCGCCGCTACGTTGGGCGCGATGTGGAACACGAGGATGCGTGGCGTCGAGGCCCCCAGCGTCCGCGCGGCCTCGACGTACTGGTTGTTCTTTTCGGATAGCACCGCTCCTCGCACGATGCGCGCCACGCCCGGAATGATTCCGATGCCCACGACGATGATGACGTTGGTGATGGACGGTCCGAGGACGCGGATGATGATGAGCAGGAGGATTAGCCCCGGAAAGGCGATGATGGTGTCGATGGCGCGCTGAATCGCGTTGTCGATAGCCCCGCCCATGTACCCGGAGAGGATGCCGATGGCCATACCGATGATAGTTCCGCCGACGACGGACAGGAAGCCCACCATCAGGGAGATGCGCGCGCCGTGCATGACGCGGCTGAGCATGTCGCGACCGAGGTTGTCGGTCCCGAAAGGCGCGGCCGCGCTGGGGTCGGCGAGAGGCTTGTCGACGCCGAGTTCGTTGATCCCGTGGGGCGCCAGCCACGGCGCGAAAAGCCCCACGACCACGAGTATGCAGATGAGAATGAGCCCCAGAAAGCCCAGAGGGTTCTGGCGGATAAGGGTCATAGCGCGCGCCAGCCGGCGCCGTTGTGGGCGCTCGCTCCACGCGGCAATGTCCAGCGCGGCGGTCTGTCCTGCAGCCATCGCTACGAATACCTGATCCTAGGGTCAAGCCAGGCATACGTGATGTCCACCGCCAGGTTCGCCAAAACGACGATGACGCCGGTGTACAGCGCCAGCGTCTGTACCACCTGGTAATCGGACCGGGTGACGGACTCGAAGAAGTAGCGCCCCATGCCGTTGATGGTGAACACCTGCTCGATGATCACCGATCCGCCCAGCAGCCCCGCGAACTGGAGGCCGATGACAGTAACCACTGGGATCAGCGC
>JBBITS010000251.1:0-1559 GCA_037440665.1 Chloroflexota bacterium | reverse complement strand
AGGGCGTGCCGGTAGATCACCAGCCGCTCCTGCAGGCCCTTGGCGCGCGCCGTGCGGACGTAGTCCTGGCGCAGAACCTCCAGCAGCGTCGAGCGCGTCAGGCGCATGACGCTGGCTGAAGACGCGGCGGCGAGAATGAGCGCTGGCGGTCCGAACTGGCGCAGGTTGTCCCACGGGCTCTCGAAGACGCCGATGGTCTTCCCCAGCGGCGGTGCGTAGCCCCAGATTTCGATGGGCACCAGCAGCACCATGGTCGCCACCCAGAAGCCGGGCACGGAAAGCCACAGAATGGCCGTGAACCGGACGCTGTAGTCCAGCATAGAGTTGCGACGGAAGGCCGAGATGATTCCCGCGGGGATCCCCAGGCAGACAGTAAACGCCAGCGTCAGCATAAGGAGTTCCAGCGTGACGGGGAACCGCTTCTTGATGTTGTCGAGCACCGGTTCGCCGTTGAAGTTGGACACGCCGAGGTCGAATGAGACGAGGCTCTTGACCCACGTGATGTACTGCACAGGCAAAGGATCGTTGAGGCCCATGCGCTCGTGTTCGGCGTCGAGCTGCTCCTCCGTGGCGTTGATGCCAAGGCGGAGCAGTGCCGGGTCTCCTGGAGCCACGCGCAGGATCAGGAAGACAGCGATCGACAGGAAGACCAGGATGAAGACGCCGATCAGCAGCCGCCGCAGGATGTACCGCCGCACTTCAGCCCCTTAGAGATCGAGCCACACCTGGTTCCACAGGAAGATGCCCGTGGTCCCATACCCCTGCGGCACGTTCTTCACGAAGTTCCAGTACAGCGTGTAGCTGTAGCCGCTGTAGAAGTGCAGGATATTTGGGTCCTTGGCGTAGATGAGAATCTGGGCGTCGTGCACCGCCTTGATCAGTTCCTCGGGGTCGGTCGTCGTGTTTGCCTTGTCGATGGCGGCGTCGATCTCGGAATCCTCGAGGCCGATGGCGAACGTCTTGTCGCCGATGGGCCCCCAAGACGACTGGAACGCCAGCGGCACCTCCGGGCTTTCGTAGGTCTGGTTGAGCGACAGCGAGACGCTGTAGTTGCGCTTCCGGTAGTTGTCGAGCCACGTGCTGAAGTCCTGCGGGTCTTGCTCGACCTCGATGCCCGCGGCCTTGAACTGCTCCAGCAGGATGGGCAGGTACTGAGGTATGGGATCGAGCGTCGGGTACATGAGCTTGATGGTCAGGGTGCTGGCGCCGGTGGCTTCCTGGATCAGGCTCTTGGCCTCCTCGGGATCATAGGGCTGGTACTTGGTGTTCAGGTCCTCCTCGGGCAACGCGTAGGACCCGGTGGGCCAATGGACCAGGCCGTTGGGCTTGGCGTCGCCCAGCGAGATGATGTCGATGTATTGCTGGCGGTTGATGGCTCGCGAGACGGCCCGGCGCAGGCGGGCGTCTTTCCACGGGTCCTGCTGCGCGTTCATCACGAGGGAGATGTAGCTGAACACCGGAGCCTTCGTGGTGTAGAAGTCGCCCTGGTTGATCAGGTCGTCGGCCTCCCCCTTGTTCTCCGCGCCGTACGAATGGAGCTGCCTCGAAAGGAAGGCCGT
>JBBITS010000250.1:639-3468 GCA_037440665.1 Chloroflexota bacterium | reverse complement strand
TCACCGCGGAGACTACACCGTCTTGTTTTTACAGCAATCCTGGGACGCGACCAGCGACCGTCGGTGAAAGGGTGCAACTCGGAAGGTTGTTCCAACTACCGCGACATGACCAGTCCGAACGCCTACTGGGTCTATCTCCCGTACAACGGCCAGAAGAGCGGGACACCGAACACCGACTACCACAGCCATTGACGGGCAAGATCGGCAGCTCCCAATGGTCGGTATTGGAGGGCGAGCAGCCAATGCTGCTCGCCTGTTCCTTCGGCGCCATTGGGCAGGCGTCCCTCTTGTAAGCCCACCCGACAGGGTCCAACATAGGCATGTTCAGGCAGGAGCCTGGAGTGCCCTGCGGTGACCCCAACGGGCGCACGGGGGAGCCTCACCAGGGCAAGAGAGCGATGCATGCGCAAGCTGGTCGCCGTCGCAACCGGCCTACTGTCCATCGTGGCTGGCGCGTGCGCGGGAGATGGAGACGACCGTTCCAGTGCGCCCGAATTGCCGACCATCCCCGCGAGGATCACGAGCCACGTATTGCCGACGGACTTTTCGTTCACCCCGCTCCCTTCCGACGAGCGTGGGCGATGGGTCCGAATCACGATAGAGGGAGTGTCGGTGGAGGTCCCCACGGGACGGCCGTGGCGCTCCGTCGTGTGGGTTGACCCATGCTTTGACGACTTGCGCCGCGCATACCTGCTCCAGAACGATGCCACGGGATACCGGCTCAAGATCGACATGGCCGACAAGACGGTAACGGCCGACTTCGCTGGCCCTCCGCGAAGGCTGGACTGGCTCATCGATTGCATCCAACGGTCGTTCAGTGGCGAGCGGAAGATCCCGCCGGAAGTCGAAGCTGTCTTACCTGTGCCCATCGATTCGTGCGACCCCGCGGTTGCGGTTCCGACGTTGCATCCCGAACCGACGCCGTGGCCGACAGTACCTCCGGAACCGACGTGGACCCCCGTACGCACGACTGAGGGCACTGAGGTGGCGTCGAGCCCGCAGCCCAGCGACTACGTGCCGCAGAGCCCAGAGTAGTCGCCACGACCGTCCACATCCTCTCGCTGTAGCCGTCAGCCCCAGCCGAGCTGCGCCCGCGCTTCGGGCGACATGCGCTCCGGCGTCCACGCCGGCTCCTGCACCATGTCGACGTCGACCGTCTCGGCGCCCGGGACGGCCAACAGAGCCTCGCGCACCTGACGCTCCACTTCGTCGGCCATCGGGCAGCCGGGGGCGGTGAGCGTCATGGTGACGTGTACGTACGCCTCGCGCACCACGACCTTGTACACCAGGCCGAGGTCGACCACGTTCACCGGGATCTCGGGGTCGTAGCACGACTTCAGCGCCGTCATCACCAGGTCCTGGCTGACCGGCGTGTCGATGAACTTCATCTCGATGGGCGCAGGGCCTTCGGACGGCGTGGCCTCGCCGGGGCGCGACGGCGGACGGGGCGCCGTCGCGGCTACGGCAATGTTCAGCGTGTCGATGAGGGCGCGCGGGTCGGCGTTGATGACCGCCGCCGCCTTCTCGATGGTGATGGTCGGCGCCATGCGCTCGCGCGTCTCCGGGTCCGCCAGCGGACGGAAGCCGTAATCGATCAGGACCTGCAGGACGGCGGGGCTCAGCTTCAGCGCCTCGGCGACGGTCATGTCGCCGCGCACCGGGCCTTGGGGGCGCGGGCGTTCCTCCGGTTCGGCCGCCGCCGGTTCCGGCGCGAGCGCAGGGGCCGCAACGCGCGTCCACCAGCCGTACATCACCGACGCCGCCTGTGCTCCGAAGATCGCCAGGCCGAAGAAGGTCAGGAAGCCTGCCGTCACCATCAGCTTGTAGTCGAGGTCCGCCAGCGCCGCCGTGAACGCCACGGGGAAGACGCGCAGCGCCGCCCCGGCAACGACCAGGAGGAACGAGGGGACGACGAGTTGGGGCCACGGCAGGTCGCGGCCAGAGAACACCGGCAGCGTCCGGTAGGCGATGGCCATGATCATCAGCGTCGCGAACCCCAGGAGGAACGCGTGGCGGACGGCGCCGCCCGCGTAGTACGGCGTGAAGCCTCCTTCCAGCTCGCGCAGACGCCAGTACACGTCGAGCGCGACGCCGATGAGCAGCCAGACGTAGGCGGCGCGCACGGCGAACCCGAACCCCGACGGCGCGGGCGCCACCGGGGCGTTCGGGTCCGGCGCCTCGAACACGCGCAGCGCCACGACGGCCGCGCAGACGCCCATCGCCAGCGCGAACGTCGATGCGTAGGTCACGTTCGCCGCCCACGGCGCGTCGCCGAACGCGGGCGCCCAGACCGCGATCACGCGAATCGCCAGCGCCGCGACGATAGTCACCAGCGCCGCGTCGCGCAGACGCCCGTGCGGCGGCGGCAGCCCCAGGAAGAACGGCAAGACCCGGAACGAGACGCCCAGGATGAACAGCAGCACAAAGCCGTAGACGCTCGCCCACAGCAGCGCCGCGTCGCCTGTCACATCGAGCACGCGGTCGCCGGCGCCGGCGGCCCTCAGCGCGAGGTAGCCGTTGATGCCGGCCACGACGACCAACCAGGCTAGCGACGCCAGGATGAACCGGTCGAACGGCTCGCGGCGCTCGCGGGAGCGCAGCAGCAGTCCGCCGGCAAGCCCGGCGAACATCGCGACGCCCGCAAACTCGATGACCCCCGAAGCTCCGAGCAGCGCGACGAGGACACCCTGCGGATGCGGCTGAGCGTTGACCCTCACCAGCACGCCGAGCGACATGATCCAGAAGACGGCAAGGACCAGACGCGAGTCGACCGGGTTCACCGCCTTGAAGCGCGGGAGGATGTGGAACGCCATGCCCATGATGAACATG
>JBBITS010000250.1:0-599 GCA_037440665.1 Chloroflexota bacterium | reverse complement strand
CAGGTGGCCATGGGTCTGAACCATGGCGAGCCACGCCTCGCCCCGTAGGCCGCCCCAGCCGCCGCCCGTCATCGCGGCGGCCGTACCGGTGGAGACGCCGCCGCCCAGCGTCAGCACGAGCGCGGTCGTGATGAACAGCCGGTACGGTTGCGCCTCCTTCTTGGGCTCAACGGCGGCCGTCCGGCGCTCGCCCTCGCTCAGCGACGCTGCGTACTCGTTCAACTCGCGGACCAGTGCGCCGGGGTCAACGTGGTGGATGGTGGCGAAGAAGCCGATGGGCTCGATGGGCCCCTCGGGCCCGCCGCATCCAGCCAGTCCGTGCCGGTCGAAGATGGCCTCCGCGCCCGGGTAGCGCGTGACGGCCTCGCGAACTGTTGTCTCCTTCGTGATCAGGTCAGGCAAGCCAATCCTCTTTGGTATAGCTGACTCAATCCTATCGACTCAGGCGGTGCGCGGCTGTAACTTTCGTCGCATGGACAGGCGCGCAGCCACGGACCCCCTGGCGAATCTACCCTATTTCGCGCTCATGGCGCCTGAGCGCCGCCAGAGCGTCATGTCCATGGGCCAGCACCGGAGCTACACTGCCGGACAGACGCTGT
>JBBITS010000249.1:0-3476 GCA_037440665.1 Chloroflexota bacterium | reverse complement strand
CAGCGACGCGGAGAGGGGGATGCCGGCAGACAGGGGGTGAGGTGAGACACGACCTCTACACCATCACATCCGGCCAGCCCTGTTGGACCAGATGTCTCGTCAATGACCATAGAGGTGGCCTTCGTCTGGGTTTTCGGAGCGTCGCCTGTTGCTTTCTTGCCAATGAAGGTTCGCTCGCCTCTCCAGCAACGTGTAGAAGGACGGGGGTGCAGGTCGCCGGGGCGACCTGCCGGGGGTCTGGGGGTGTCCCCCAGATTCAAAACTACCTCCCTGGGCGGGAGGGTGGGTAAGAAAGACCCTCCTTCTTGAAGGTTCTGTTGCCTCCACTGGCCGATAGCACTGTACCGGCCAATTGCTCAATGACCATCAAGGTGGCCCGGCAGTCACGGGCGCAGCTAGGCCACGCATGGCGGGTGAAGTTGACGTTGTGGTAAGGGCGGGCCTGGGCTCCGCCCTGGGATGCCGGAGGGTCAGTCGTCCGCGGGCGGCTCGATGGGCGTGGTGACCAGCGCGCGGCCGATCCAGAAGGCGACGTACAGCGCGCCGAGAAAGCCGGCGGTTACGGGCACGGCCAGCGCCATGTAGCTTTTCCGCAGGACGCCGCCAAGGAAGACGATGCCCGTGACGACGCTCACTGCGCAGATGATCATCCCGTAGGTGCGGGACCGTTCGGCCGAGACGGGCGCCTGTGTAGCCATGGCGGCACTTCCTGTGGGTGGATTGCCCGACCTCGTGTCGGAGCGACGCGAGACTTATAGCAAGCAGCCCTGCGGGTGTCAAACCATCACCGGGGTTTGACGGATCAGCGCGGCGGGGCCTATAACGCAGTTGCTCTTGCCCCATGCAGGCCCCCGTTCAAGGAGTAGCCATCATGCCCACCGCGCTCATCACCGGAATCACCGGACAGGACGGATCATACCTGGCTGAGCACCTGCTATCGCTCGGCTACGACGTGTACGGGATGATCCGCGGGCAGGCGAATCCCAAGCGCCTGGAGGTGGAGCGACGCCTGCCCGACGTCCGCATAGTCGAGGGCGACCTTCTGGACGGCGCGTCGCTCATCGCCCTCGTCCAGAAGACGCAGCCTGACGAGGTGTACAACCTGGCGGCCATCAGCTTCGTGCCCCTCTCTTGGAACCAGGCCGAGCTGACGGGAGAGATCACGGGCTTGGGCGTCCTCCGCATGCTCGAGGCGATCCGGATCATCACCGGTGCTTCTGGTTCGCGCGGCGACTCCGGCCGGGGCATCCACTTCTACCAGGCGTCGTCGAGCGAGATGTTCGGCAAGGTGCGGGAGACGCCGCAGAACGAGCGGACGCCGTTCTACCCTCGCAGCCCCTACGGCGTGGCCAAGGTGTACGCGCACTACATCACGGTGAACTACCGCGAGAGCTACAACCTGTACGCCTGCAGCGGCATCCTTTTCAACCACGAGTCGCCGCGCCGCGGCCCCGAGTTCGTGACGAGGAAGATCAGCATCGGGGCCGCGCGCATCAAGCTCGGCAAGCAGAAAGAACTGGCGATGGGCAACCTGGACGCCAAGCGCGACTGGGGCTTCGCCGGCGACTACGTCCGCGCCATGCATCTCATGCTCCAGCAGGACGAACCCGACGACTACGTCGTGGGCACGGGCGAGGCCCACTCCGTCCAGGAGTTCATCGAGGCGGCGTTCGCCTACGTCGGCCTCAACTGGCGCGACCACGTCCGCGTCGATCCGCAGTTCCTCCGCCCGGCCGAGGTCGACTTGCTGCGCGCCGACGCTACCAGGGCGCGCGAGAAGCTGGGCTGGAGGCCGGAGGTCAGCTTCCAGCAGTTGGTCGAGATGATGGTCGAGAGCGACCTCCGCGCCGAAGGCGCGCGCGGGGAGTAGCTTCGCCCCCGGTCGCTACTGGTTGAACTTCGGCTCCCGCTTCTCCATGAACGCGCGTACCGCCTCCGCGTGCGCGGGCAGCGTCCGCATCTCGCGGATGGACGCGCTCTCCATCGTCACCACGCGACGCAGGTCCTGCTCGACAGCGTTCATATGGAGCAGGCGCTTGGCCGCCCACACCGAGTCGCGCGGGTTGGCTGCGATCTCCTCAGCCAGGGCCATCGTCTCTTCCATGAGCTGATCGTGGGGCACGATGCGGTCCACCAGGCCGCGCTCCTTCGCCTCCGGCGCATCGATGATACGCCCGGTCATCGCCAGATAGAGCGCGTTGGCGAAACCCGCGACCAGCGGCAGGTAGCGCGTGCTCCCGCACTCCGGCGTGAGGCCCACGCGGACGAAGCGCGCCGAGAACCGCGCTCTGTCGGATGCGATGCGGATGTCGCAGGCCAGCGTGACGGTGAGGCCGATGCCCACGGCCGCGCCGTTGATGGCGGCGATGGTGGGCTTGCCGCGCGCGAGGGCGATGGGCACCTCCGGGCTTCCCTCCTCGTTCAGCATGGGGGACGACGTGTCGCCGAAGTCCATCGCCTGGCCGCCGTCGTCGCCGGAGGCCCACCCGGAGATGTCGGCGCCGGAGCAGAAGCCGCGCCCCGCGCCGGTCAGGACAATGACGCTCAGGCCCGGGTCGCGCGCCGTGCGGTTCACGGCGTCGATGAACTCCCGCTCCATGAGCGGCGTCCACGCGTTGAGCTTCTCAGGCCGGTTCAGCGTAACGAGAGCGACGCGGCCCCGGGTCTCGTACAGGATGTGCTTGTAGTCAGCCATGACCTCTCCTTCAATGGGTGCTCCCTGCCTGCGGCTGAGCCGGGCGGGCGCAGCCGGGCGCTATCGTACCCCGCGTGCGCCCGTCGCGACAGGTGCCTGGCGCGGTCCGCGCCGTTCGCGCACAATAGCGCCACACCGAGTCAGGGCAGGGGGTTACCGACATGGAGAAGCGCAGGCTGGGTATAGGCTTTGTGGGGGCGGGTTTCATGAGCCGCTTTCACGCTCAGAGCCTCATCGGCGTCCGCGACGCCGACGTCACGGGTGTGTTCAGCCCGACAACGGCCCACGCGGAGGACCTGGCGGCCCTCTGCAAACAGCTCGGCGTCGGCGAACCCGCCGTGCATCGCTCCATCACTGACCTCGTGGCCGATCCCGCCGTCGACGCCCTGTGGATCGCCAGCACCAACGATGTCCGCGTGCCAGTAGTCGAGGAGATTGTGAACGCAGTGAAGGGCGGCAGGGGTGAACTGCTGGGCGTCGCCTGCGAGAAGCCGCTGGCGCGCAACGTGGCTGAGGCCCGCCGCATCTTCGAACTGGTGGAGGGAGCCGGTCTTCTGCACGGGTATCTGGAGAACCAGGTGTTCGCGCCCAGCGTGACCCGCGGCAAGGAGATCATCTACCGGCGCGCCGTGCCCATCGCCGGACGTCCGTACCTGGCCCGCGCCGCCGAGGAGCACAGCGGACCGCACATGCCCTGGTTCTGGACCGGCGAGCGTCAGGGCGGCGGCGTGCTCAACGACATGCTCTGCCACAGCTACGAGGTCGCCCGCTACATGCTGAC
>JBBITS010000248.1:0-3484 GCA_037440665.1 Chloroflexota bacterium | reverse complement strand
TTCAGCACGAAGTCCACAGCGCCTAGCTCGAGGGCGCGGATTGTCGCGTCGGCGCCTTCCCGGGTCAGCGAGCTGACCATGACGACGGGCGTCGGGCACTCGCTCATCAGGCGCGCCAGCGTCTCGAGGCCGTTGAGACGCGGCATCTCTACGTCCAGCGTCACGACGTCGGGCCTCAGGAGTTTGATCTTGTCCAGCGCCTCCATGCCGTCGCGCGCCGAGCCGGCGACCTCGATCTCCGGGTCGGCCATCAAATTGCGGGACAGGATCGACCGCACGGTCGCCGAGTCATCGACGACCAGAACGCGGACCTTCCGGCCCAGGGCTACCGGTTCGGGCGCCATTTCCACTCCTCCGACGCCGGGCGTCAGGCCACGAGCTTGTTGAGCGCCGCCTGAACCCGCTCAGGATCGAACGGCTTCACGACGAAGTCGCGGGCGCCGGCCTTGATGGCCTCCATGACGATGGCCTGCTGGCCCATGGCCGTGACCATGGCCACTTTGGCCGCCGGATCATGGCCCAGGATGTTCTTCAGCGCCTCAAGGCCGTCCATCACCGGCATCGTGATGTCCATGAGCACCGCGTCGGGCTTCTGCTGCTTGTAGACTTCGACGGCCTGGGCGCCGTCGCCGGCCTCGATGACGTCGTGGCCCAGCTCCTTCAGCAGCGTCGCGTTCCGCATGCGCATGAAGGCGGAATCGTCCACCACCAGAATCTTCGCCAAGGTCGCTACCTCCAGTTTCGTCTATGTTTATCCACCGGCGCCGCCCAGTTCCTCATTAGAGAGCGTAGGGCTGATCTCCCGCCGTCGACACCACCACTTGCCCGGTGCCGACGCGCAGGCGCACAGTGCGTCCCCGTGCGCCGCCGACGTCTTCTGCGCGCAGGCGCAGGCCGAGCTGCGAGATGACATCGCGGGCCGACGCGGCGTTGCGCTCGCCGATGTTCAGATGGCCGTTGAAGCCCGCCGCCGAGATCATGTGGGCGCCGCCCGCGATCTTGAGCACCAACCGCGAGCGGCTGGCCCCGATCTTCTCCATGTCCTGCAGGAGCAGCGGAACGCCGAGGTCAACGAACTTCGCGCCCGGACCCACGACCCGCCCTTCACGGCTGCTGGGCAGCACCATGTGCGCCATCCCGCCGACGCGCGCGACGGGGTCGTAGGCGCAGAGCGCCACGCACGAGCCGAGGCCCAGGCACACGAGTTCGGCGTCGTCGTCCTTGCTGGCCTTCCACTCGCCCAGACCGATCACTGAGACCCTGTCCGATACGTCCACACGATTCATGCAGCCTTTCCCCACTCAAGCAGCGCGCTCATCAGCCCTTCGCTCGGCACAACGAAGAACATCCCCGATATCTCGCGGTCAGCCGCGTGGAACGTCGCCTCTGCGACAAAGACCTCGTCCTGGGTCAGCAGGATGTCTGCGACCACGATGTCGAGCAGTGCGCCCGCCATGTCCATCATGACGGCCGGCGGCGACGGCCTGAAGTCCAGGCCTGTCGAGTCGGCCAACGCGTTCAGGAAGAACGAACCGATGATATTGCCCATTTCGCCCAGGGCCGAGCGCTCCATCTCGCCAAGCGCCGTTGTCGTGTTTGCGGGCTGGCACATGAGCAAATCGACGAACGCAGCCGCGATCTTCGGCTCGTACACCAGCATGATGTGCCCCTGAGCGCTGCCCGTCGCCGTCAGGTAGATGCCGACGGACATGACGTCCGGGCCGCCGACCAGATTTGCGATGCTGGCGACGGGCGTCCGCCGGAGGGTGAACGAGGTTACGGAGATCTCTTGTCCGATCATCTGGGACAGGCCAGACATGGCGTTGGTCGTACCCTTGCTGACCAGCTCGGCCCATCGTCCTTGCGTCACACTGTTCATGTACTCCCCTTTCAGCTCGCCAGGGCGAGTGTCTCCCGCTGCATCGCGGCCTTGATCAACACGGGCACGTCGAGGATCAGCACCACCTGGCCGTCGCCCAGGATGCTGGCCCCGGCAATACCCTTCGTCTGGGCCACCTGTCCGCCCAGTGATTTCACGACGATCTCCTGCTGCTCAATGAGCGCGTCCACAGCTACGGCCACCGGCTTGTCGCCCGCCTGCACCACCACGACGAACGCGTCATCGCCGCTCGAGGCGTCTTCGTAGCTCGTGCGGCACATGGCGCTCAGAGGCAGAAGCGGCATCACGGCGCCGCGCAGGTTCATCACTCGCTGGCCCATCACCGTCGAGATGGTTCCCGGCTCTGGCCGTACCGTTTCCTGCACGTAGCTCAGAGGTATCGCGTAGGCCGTACTCGCCGACTCGACGAGAAGCCCGCGGAACGTCGCCAGCGTCAGCGGCAGACGCAGGGTGAATCGCGTGCCTGCGCCCACGGTAGTGGCCACGTCGATCATGCCGTTCAACGCTTCGATGTCACGGCGCACGACATCCATGCCGACGCCCCGGCCCGAAACCTCCGTGGTCTTCTCTGCGGTGGAAAGCCCCGGCGCGAAAATGAGGTTCACGGCTTCGCTCTCCGTCAGCCGCTCCGCCGCCTCGGCCGGTATGATGCCCTTCCGGACGGCTGACTCCCGGATGCGCTGCGCGTCGATGCCACTGCCATCGTCCTCGAGCGTGATGACGATGTATCCCTGGTCGTGACGGGCCGACAGCTTCAGTAGACCCGTGTCCAGCTTGCCGGCCGCGCGCCGGTCGCCGGGCGGCTCGATGCCGTGGTCGACCGAGTTGCGGATGAGGTGAACCAGTGGGTCCTTGATCTTCTCGATGACCGACCGGTCGATCTCGGTGTCTTCACCCTCGGTGACGAAGGTGATCTGCTTTTCCATCTTCCGGGCCAGGTCGCGCACCAGGCGGGGGAACTTGCCAAACAGCAGCCCTACAGGCAGCATCCGCACCTGCATCATCCTCTCGTGCAGCTCGTCGACGACTTTGACGATGTGGGCCGACGTGTCGGCCAGAGCGCGGACCAGCTCGTCCTCCTTGTAGCGCGACTGGAGCATGCGGCTGATCTGATGGATGCGTGTGCGGTCGATAGCCAGCTCGCCGACCATGTTCATCATCACGTCGAGCTGATCGACGTCGATGCGGATGGTCTGGAGAGTCTCGATCTTCTGAGCTGCCAGCTCCAACTGATCGCGCGGCGGCTTGCCGCGACCTTCGGGGCCGACGTCGATGACGCGGCGCTCTTCTCCATCTGGCGGGGCGCCAACGCCGTCGCTACGTTCGTCGGCCGGCCGGCCCGAGGCGTCCGCCCTGTCCCAGGGCGTTGCCTTCACCGACGCCAGGTCTTCGAGCGTCGATAGCGCCGCTTCCAGTTCGTCGGGGCCGCAGGGCGCCAGCACCAGCGCCTCCAGACGAGGGCCAGCCTTCTCCTGCTCGATGTCCTGCTGCGAGGGAACGGAAAGCACGACCTCGCCCCGCTCGCCCAGCACCGTGAGCGCCTGGAAGCAGCGCACCGCCAGCCAGGACGACGTCTCGTCAAAG
>JBBITS010000247.1:2696-3496 GCA_037440665.1 Chloroflexota bacterium | reverse complement strand
ATGTTCGTGACGCTGGAGGACATCCTGACCCGCTGGCATCGCATGCTCGGCGACCCCACGCTCTGGCTGCCGGGCGTCGACCACGCCGGCATCGCCACCCAGAACGTCGTCGAGCGCGAGCTGATGAAGGAGGGCGAGACCCGCCACGACGTCGGCCGCGAGGCGTTCCTGGAGCGCGTCTGGAGGTGGGTCGCGCGCTCCCGCCGCGAGATCGACGACCAGCTCCGCAGGCTCGGCGCGTCGTGCGACTGGTCGCGCGAGGTCTTCACCCTCGACGAGCGCCCTGCGCACGCCGTCCGCGCCACCTTCGTGAACATGCACCGCGACGGCCTGATCTACCGGGGCGAGCGCATCATCAACTGGTGCCCGCGCTGCCAGACGGCGCTGTCCGACCTCGAGGTCGAGCACAAGGAGCGCCAGGGCAACCTCTGGCACATCCGCTACCCCATCCTCGACGCCAACGGCCGGCTGACGGACCGCGCGCTGGTCGTCGCCACGACGCGCCCCGAGACGTTCGTCGGCGACGTCGCCGTCGCCGTGCACCCCGAGGACGACCGCTACCGCGACGTCATCGGCGGCAAGGCGATGCTGCCCGTCCTCGAACGCGAACTGAGGATCGTCGCCGACGAGGCCATCGACCGCGAGTTCGGCACGGGCGCGCTAAAGGTCACGCCGGGCCACGATCCCGTGGACTTCGAGATCGGGCAGCGGCATGGTCTGCCCATCATCAACGCTATGAACCTCGACGGCACGCTCGGCGATCCCGCGGGTCCGTACGCGGGCATGGAGCGCTACGCCGC
>JBBITS010000247.1:0-2686 GCA_037440665.1 Chloroflexota bacterium | reverse complement strand
GAGGACCTCGAGCGCCTGGGCTATCTGGTCAAGATCGAGGACTACACGCACAGTATCGGTCACTGCCAGCGCTGCGACACCGTCGTCGAGCCTCTGGTGTCGAACCAGTGGTGGGTGCGCATGAAGCCGCTGGCCGCGCCCGCCATCGACGCCGTGCGCAAGGGCGAGGTGCGCATCATCCCAGAGCGCTTCGAGAAAATCTACCTGCACTGGATGGAGAACATCCGCGACTGGTGCATCTCGCGTCAGCTCTGGTGGGGCCACCGCATCCCCGTGTGGTACTGCGGCGACTGCGACGGCGATCGCATCCACGTCACGCTGCGTCACGGCGCGCCGGGCGCCGGCGATGGCTTGACCGGCACGTACCGGGAGCTGCGAGCGCGCGGCCTGTCGCGCGAAGACGTCGCGGCCTACGTCGACTCGCAGTGGGTCGACCAGGGTGTGACGCCCATCGTCGCCGAAGAGCCGCCCGCGCGCTGCGAACGCTGTGGCGGGTCGGACCTCGTTCAGGACGCCGACGTGCTCGACACCTGGTTCTCCAGCGGCCTCTGGACGCACTCGACGCTGGGCTGGCCGCACGACACCGAGGACCTGCGCTACTTCTACCCGACGTCGGTGATGGAGACGGGGTACGACATCCTGTTCTTCTGGGTGGCCCGGATGATCATGATGGGCATCTACAACACGGGTAAGCCGCCGTTCCACACCGTCTACCTGCACGGCCTGGTGCGCGACGCCGAGGGCGAGAAGATCAGCAAGTCGCGTATCGATAAGATCGGCAAGGAGGTCGCCGACCCGCGCGAGGCCATCAAGGTCTACGGCTGCGACGCGCTTCGCTTCTCGCTGGCCACGGGCAGCACGCCCGGCAACGACATGCGCCTCTCCCTCCAGCGCATGGAGATGGGCCGCAACTTCGCCAACAAGCTCTGGAACGCCGCCCGCTTCGTTGTGACATCGGCGGGCGGCGAGCCCGTCGCGCCCGTGCCGCTGCGCCCGGACGCGCCCGTCGAGGACCGCTGGATCCTCTCGCGCGCGGGCGACGTCGCGAAGCTGGTGAACAGCCTCCTGCGCCGGTACGAGTTCGGCGAGGCCGGGCGCCAGGTCTACGAGTTCTTCTGGAACGAGTACGCCGACTGGTATATCGAGATGACGAAGACGCGCCTGCGCGACACGGCCGCCGGACCTTCGCCCGTGCCCGTGTTGGTGTCGGTCCTCCAGACGGTGATCCGCCTGCTACACCCGTACATGCCCTTCGTCACCGAGGCCATCTGGCAGAACCTGAAGACCATCGTCCGCGACCCGGAGACCGAGGCCCTGATCGTCGCGCCGTACCCCACGGGCGAGGGCGCGTTCCGCGACGAGACGGCCGAGCGCGAGGTCGAGACGCTGATCGACGTCGTGCGCGCCATCCGCAACATCCGCTCGGAGAAGCGAGTGGAGCCGGCGCGGCTCATCGAGGCCTACGTCGTGGCGGAAAGCGCGGACGTGCGTCGCGGGCTCGAGGAATGCGCCGCGTACGTGGAGTCGCTGGCGAGGGTGAAGCCGCTGCGCATCGTGGCGGACCTCGCCGACGCGCCGAGCGAGCAGGTCGCGACGGCCGTCCTGCGCGACGCCCACGCCGTGGTGCCGCTAAAGGGCCTGTTCGACGTCGAGGCCGAGCGGGCGCGCCTGTCGAAGCAGCTCGCCGACGCCGAGGCCGAGGCCGGCCGGGTGGCGGCGAAGCTGGCGAACGAACAGTTCCGCGCCCGCGCCCCGCGCGAAGTGGTGGCGAAGGAAGAGGAGAAGCTGGCCGAGGCCCGCGCCCGCGCCGCCAGCCTGCGAGAGCGGATCGGGGAGTTGGGGTAGGCCAGCGTGGGGCGGGAGAGGGCGGCAATCAGGCGATCTGATACTCAATCTGACCGGTGGAGCTAATTGTCAATGTTATGATCGGACCGCCAATGTGGGGGCGTGCTATTCCAGCCATTCGGTAGATGTCACTGACAGCACGCGTCTGCCAGCGCAAGTAAGCTGCGCGCCCCTGCAACGACTGGGGGGGAGAGGGAAGCCTAGCCTACTGGCCGCTTCTTTGTAAGCGCCTTGGATATTCTTCAAGAACAAGTGGTAGAACTTGTAGTCGCCGTTGTGCGTCAGGTATTCGCGGCCGCGAGAGAATCTTTCTGGTGGATGATCGTGACAGGCGTTGAATTCGGTGGGGTCAATCGACGGGGCTATCTGGCTTGGGCCATCGTGGATGTGCCAGAAATCGGGAAGGGGTCCTTCGACAGTGGGTGTGTACCCCACCAGATGAAAGCCTAGCCGCGCTGTATCGCCTGGCCGCTTGCCGAAGCTACGTCGAAGCTCCGCTTCGAGCTGCTTCGCAAATTCCTCTAGAGACCCGACTGCTGAATGCCGTCTGACGAAGTCGTGCAGCCACATGTCGGCCGGAATGCGTGCGGTTCCTGCTGGAACGATTGCTTCGCCCCAAATGGAGATTCCGGCATTGAGGTATGGGATAGGCTGCAACTTCACAGCGCCGGTAAGGACTCGCCGGTAGGGGGTCCCGCCAATCGAGGCTACCTCAGTTACGGCAGAGTCGGCGCTCATCGCGATGCCTAGGTCAGTGATCTCTGTAAGCACTAGCGTCATTAAGGGTTGGTCGCGTCTCTAGACTGCTGTAAATTCCGGCGGGCAGTCCCTGCGGTTTCCA
>JBBITS010000246.1:0-3501 GCA_037440665.1 Chloroflexota bacterium | reverse complement strand
GCCTGGGTGCGCGATCGGGAGGTGGTGAGCGGGTACGCAGTGCACCAGGGCGCATTCGGGCCCGCGCTGGGCCTTTTCGTCCTCTTTGCCGCGGGCTGCGGGGCGTACGCGGCGCTCTCCTTTCGAGGCGAACGGAGACCGGGGCTTATCGCGGGGGCGTCTTCCAGCGCTTTGGGTCTCGTAGGCCTGGCCGCCCTGGGCTATGCCCTTAGCCCTCTGACGTGGGGCGCCGCAGGCATGCTACTGAGTGTGGCCGCAGCGGCCCTGGCCGTCGGAGGGATATCGCTGGCCATGACGCTGGGGCACTGGTATCTGGTGACGCCCCGCCTCTCCAATCGCCCGCTGAACGAGCTGACGGCCCTCGTCCTCATCGTCCTGGCGGTGCAGACGGCGCTGGTCGTCGTCAATATCCTGGCGCCAGGCAGAGAAGCGCCCGACGTGAGCGGCGCGTTCGGGAGCGGTCTGGGAGCCAACCCAGCCTTCTGGCTCCGCATCGGCGTCGGGCTGGTGTTTCCTTCCGTGCTGACGTGGATGGCTCACGTTTCAAGCCGGGAGCAGGCGATGATGTCTGCGACAGGCCTTCTGTACATCGCCATGGGCGCCGTGATCGCAGGAGAGGTGCTGGCGAGGGGCGTCCTGTTCGTGACGGCGGTACCGGTATGAGGGGAAAAGATAGGGCGCGGAGATCTTGAAAACGTTCGCACTATCGGCGTAGACTTCTCTTCGAGCGTGAAAGGAGAGGGCTGATCGTGCGGAAGAGCTACGAGCAGGATTGCCCGGTCGCAGTAGCTCTGGACATCGTGGGGGAGCGGTGGACGCTCCTCATCGTGAAGGAGTTGCTGTCAGGCCCGGCAAGATTCACCCAGATACTCCAGCAGCTTCACGGCATTCCCAGCAACCTCTTGATAGATCGCCTGAGTAGCCTGGAAGAACAGGGCCTCGTCGAGCGCGTGTACTACAGCGAGCGCCCGCCACGCGCTCTGTATCAGTTGACGCCGCCCGGGCGCGCGCTGCGTGGGGTTGTCGAGGCCCTGCGGTCGTGGTGCGTGAAGCACGTGTGGGGTCGAGGGCTATCGGCGCCGCGCCGCCGCTCGAAAGCCCGTGGGAGGCACGCTTCCACCGGCGCGCGGCGAAACGGCCGCCGGCCCACCACCAGGCGTCAGACCGCCTCCGCCTAGGAAGCCCTCCCCGCTGCCGCGATGGCCTCGGGGAGGGAGACGCGCCCGTCGTACAGCGCCCGCCCCACGATCACGCCGTCTAGGTCCAGCCTCGCCAGATGCTGTACGTGGTTCACGCTGGCGACGCCGCCCGAGGCTATGAGGCGCACGCCTATGGGCGCCTGGCGCAGCAGGGCATTGATTCCGGCGTAGTCAGGTTCGGTCAGTGTCCCGTCGCGCGCTATGTCGGTGTAGATGAACAGCCGCGCGCCCAGCCCTGCGAGACGCGACAGCGCCTGGGCTACCGGCAGCCCCGACGATTCCAGCCAGCCTCGCGTGGCTACTACGCCGTCGCGAACGTCGAGGGTGACGGCGACGCGCCGCCCGTACTTCGCCGCCACTTCTGCGAAGGCTTCGGGTGAGGTCAGCGCGAAGGTGCCTGTCACGACGCGGTCAGCCCCGGCATCGTCCAGCCAGCGACGGATGATCTCGCCAGAGCGCATGCCGCCGCCGACCTGCACGGGCACGGGCGACGACGCGATGATGCGCTCGATCAGGGCGGCGTTGCCGGACGAACCATCACGGGCGGCGTCGAGGTCAACGACATGCAGGCGCGGCGCCCCCTGGTCGATCCACTGGCGCGCCATGGCCTCTGGGTCTGCAGAGAACACGGTTTCGCGGCCGTAGTCGCCCTGATAGAGGCGGACGCACTGGCCGCCGCGGATGTCGATCGCCGGTATGACCTCGAACACAGGTGGATAGTAACGAACGACTCGCCGGGGGCGCTACGGGCCGACGAACTGGAACGCCAGCAGGGCGCTCTGTTCGAGCAGCGCCTGGGCGACAGCGGGGGCCGCGGCGTGGTCGGTCGCGTGCCGGAGCAGGGCGTCGGCGTCGGCGCCCCGCACGCGCAGAGCGAACTCGCGCAGTCGGCCGAGGCCGAGCTTGCGCTGCCAGAGTTCCGCGCTCACCTCTTGGTGCTCGACGAGGCGCTCCATCCAGGTGCGCAGGCCCTCACGGAAGTCCTCGTACTGCACCTCGCCCGGCCTTCCTGGCTTGTTGAACAGCATCACAAGCTCGGCCGGCTCCGGTTCGGCTTCCGCCCGCTCCGGCGTCAGAGCGAAGACCTGGTTGAAGACGTTGAACGTCGCCGCCCGGAAGGCGTTGATGACGCCATCGTGGGGCGGCCGGTAGATGCCGAGGTGGTCGCGCACCAGGTGTTCGAGGACGTCGAGGTGAACCGAGCCCGTGACGAAGAATCGGGACTCGTGTATGGCGGCATCGGATTGGAAGCGGAGGCTCTCCGTGTACGCGCGCCCGCGCTCCAACGCCGCGCGCGCCTCGTCGGTCGCCGCCGTCAGCGCCACCGAGCGCGTCTCTGCCGACTCGACGCGCCCGAGCTGGTCCAGGCCCAGCGCGTGCGCCAGAGGGCCGCTTGCGGGCAGGGCCGCGTCCGAGGCGAACCTGCGCGCGGCATCGCGAACGGCGCGGTGGAGCGCCAGGAAACGCGCGGTGTAGGCTTCCTCGTCGACATCCTGCCTGCGCTGGTGCAGGACGGTGTACGCGACGCGCGCGGGGTTGAAGTCGATCATGACCTCTTTTCCGGTATCCGGACGCCTCGCTCGCGAAGCAGACGCAGGAACGCATCCTCGTCCAGCATCGTCGTGCCGAGCTGCCGGGCCTTTTCGGCCTTCGACCCCGGCTCCTCGCCCACGACGACGTAGTCCGTCTTCTTGCTGACGCCCGATCCCACGGTTGCGCCCTGCGCGCGCAGGAAGTCCTCGACCTCGTTCCGGCTGAACGTCTCCAGGCGGCCGGTGACCACGAACTGCAAGCCAGACAGCGGACCTTCTTCGGCCTCGGCCCGCGATTCCTCCATCCGCACGCCCGCCCGGCGCAGCTTCTCGATGATCTGCCTGCTGCGTCGCGATTGGAACCACTGACTCGCGCTGGCGGCGATGATGGGGCCGATACCTTCCGTCTCGGCGATCTCTTCCTCGCTGGCTCCCGCGAGCGCGTCGATGCTGCCGAACCGCCGCGCGAGCAGCGACGCAACCTCGGAGCCGACGTGCCGGATGCCCAGTGCGAATATCAGGTTGGCCAGGGGGCGCTGCTTGCTGGCCTCGATGTTCCGCAGCACGTTCTCGGCGCTCTTGTCGCCCATGCGCTCGAGGGCGACGAGGCGCGCGCGCAACGCAGCGAGCTGTTCGCGCTCATCAAGACGAAGGAGCTCAAGACATTTGCCGACACGCTGGAGCACTGCGGCCGCGGACTAGGTTGCGAAATCTGCAAGCCGGCGGTGGCGTCGATCATGGCAAGCCTGTGGAACGAGGACATCACCAAC
>JBBITS010000245.1:0-3514 GCA_037440665.1 Chloroflexota bacterium | reverse complement strand
AGGAAGTGGCCACCAACTGGGAGGCCATCAAGCGCAGGGAACGAGGCGCCCAACATCTGCTCGACGGCGTCCCGCTCTCGATGCCGGCGCTGGCGCAGGCTCAGTCGCTACAGGACCGCGCCGCGCGCACAGGGTTCGAGTGGGAGCGTACGCGGCAGGCGCTGGCCAGGCTGGCGCAGGAGATGGTCGAGATGACACGCGGGAGCGCCCCCCAGGAGCGACTGGAGGAATTCGGAGACATCCTCTTCGCGATGGCGTCCGTGGCGCGCCGCATGGAGATCGACGCCGAGGAGGCGCTGCGGCTGGCGACCCGAAAGTTCCGCGAGCGCTTCGCCCG
This sequence comes from Chloroflexota bacterium, assembly GCA_037440665.1. Classification (GTDB taxonomy): domain Bacteria; phylum Chloroflexota; class Dehalococcoidia; order DSTF01; family JACRBR01; genus DATLZC01. The sequence continues at coordinate 3,177 of JBBITS010000245.1, read as the reverse complement.
CATGGAGAAGCTGGCGTCGAAGCGCGGCGCCGCGCTCGAAGGTATGAGCCTCGACGACCTGCTGAACCTCTGGCGCGAGGCCAGGCCGACGCGGTAGGCGGCGCCCACCCGCTCCGCTACACTGGCAGTACCACCCGTACCGCGATACGCCACGCCACAGCGAGGAGGCGCAGCATGACCACCGCCGGAACCAGCGTCGTAACCGCCGAGCGCTTCGCGCGCGGCCTGCCCTACCGCGATTGGCTCGCCGCCATCGAGAAGAATCAGGCCCGCTTCCAGGAGAACTACGACGAAACCGATCTGCCGGACGACGACGTCCGCGCCATCCGCGAACTGGTCGCGCGGCCCGATGGCCCGGCGCGCTGCCTGGCCCTCGGCGAGGACTGGTGCCCCGACGTCTTCCGCGGCCTGCCCGTCATGGCGAAGCTCGCCGAGGCCACCAGCATCGAGCTACGCGTCTTCTTCCGCGACCAGAACAAGGACATCATGGCCGAGTTCATGAAGGACGGCGAGTTCGAGTCGATCCCCACGTTCATCTTCTACACCAGCGACATGCGCTACCTCGGCCACTGGATCGAGCGCCCTCGCAAGGCCAACGAGGAGATGAGCCTCCTGCGCGCCATCTTCGAGGGGCGCACGCGGGAGGAAGCGCGCGACGACTACGTCGCGTTCCAGCACGGGCCGGTGTGGGCCGGCTGGCGCACCGAGACCGTGCGCGAGATCCGCGAGCTGCTGGAAAAGGCCTGCGCGTAAGAGCATCTAGCAAAGCGCCAATGCAGGCCACCTTTCCAAGGTGGCCGTATATGAAGGCCGCCTTTCGAGGTGGCCAGCGAGGTTGGGTTCCGTCACGCCACGCTATCGCAGACTCGCCTCGGGCGAGAAGCGTGGCCTTCAAGGGAAGGGCGGTTCCCGCCCGGGCGCGCGCCGCGCGATTGAGGGCCTCTGGACAGCATCGCTATAATAGGTGGCGTTCCGGGCGGAAGTGGCTCAGCGGTAGAGCATCTCCTTGCCAAGGAGAGGGTCGCGAGTTCGAATCTCGTCTTCCGCTCCATCGAAGACCAAGCGCGGCTCGATTATGGGCCGCGCTTTCGCTTGTGGGACAGGCTGCTCACCAGGCGCCAGAGCCTTGTTCCTCATGTGCCTTGAGCAACCGCTCTACAGCCGGCCTCAACACGGGGACATCGCGAGTGGCCGCATCCCAGACGATGTCGGTGTCGATTTCGAAGTAGCCATGCACGAGGATGTTGCGCATGCCGATCATCTTCGTCCAGGGGATGTCCGGCGCCTGCGCCCGGATGTCCTCTGGCAGGGACCGCGCCGCTTCGCCAATGATCTGCAGATGCCGCAGGAACCATACCTGCAGCAGCTCATCTTGCTCGAAGGCCGCTCTGTCTTTGCCGCCGTGACGCTCTATGGCCGAGATGGCGTCCAGGATGTCGCGCAGGCGCTCCTTCGGATCTCTCATACCGGTACGGCTTCTCGTAGAACGCGCTCACGAATGCGGGGCTTCAGGCCGCGCACTGTCACCACGTCCACCGGGCAGCCCAGCAGCTCTTCAAGTTCGTACTGCATCCCACCGAGGTCAAGAAGCGACCGGCCCGGTTCGAGTTCGACCAGCAGGTCGACGTCGCTTCGCTCGTCGGCTTCGCCCCGCGCCAGCGAACCGAAGACGCGCACGTTCGTGGCTCCGTGCCCGGAGCAGATGCGGATGACTTCATCACGTTTGTCCTTGAGGAGTCCCTCAAGCGTCATGCCACAGGTCCTTCAGGTCCTTCAGGTCCTTCCCGCGCGGCTGGCAGCGCATCACGCTACGCCACCGCGTGTCGCCATCGCGAATGCCCGCGACGACGCCGGTGGTCAAAGGTTGCTCCGCCTGGCCAAGCAGCGTCCGCGACACCTCTTCGCTCACGTGGTCTTCGCGGCAATTCTACATCGATTGGCCCGCGCTCACGGGCGAAGCCGAGGCCAGGAAATCGACCAACGCCTGCCTTAACTCCGGGGCGGCGACGGCGGTGATGTGGTCGCCCGGAACCCGAACCAGCTTCGCCCCCGGAATCGCGGCTGCCAGCCGATCGGCCGGACCAACCAGCGTGTCGCCTTCGCCGATGAGCACCAGCACCGGGCACGCCGCCTCGCTCAGCTTCGCAGGGTTGAATCCGCCCCGTGACGAACGTTGGATCGCCGCCAGCGCCAGCAGGTCGTTGCCGCTCTGCTCTGCGAAGGCGCGGAACGCCCGCGCGGTCGCGTTCTCCGACCTGCCGCCGTCGTCCGCCTCCAATGCTCGCGCGATGGACTCGCTCTGTGCGCGCGGTCGGCCCTCGCCCAGCAGGCCGTCGCCGACACCCGAGAGGACGACGCTGCGGAAGCGCCGGGGATAGCGCACCAGCAGCGACGCCGCGATGAAGCCGCCCATCGAGTAGCCGGCGAGATCGGCCCTATCGATCTGCAGATGGTCCATGAGCGCGATCACGTCATCGGCCATCCGCGTGCCGCCGTAGGCCTCTGGGTCGTGCGGCTTGCCGCTGCGCCCGTGGCCCCGGCAATCGAGCGCCATAACCCGGCGTCCGGAGGACGTAAGGGCATCGACGATCCCCGGCACGCGCCAGTTGCCTTGCAGGCTGCTGGCGAAGCCGTGGACCAGCACGATCGGCGGACCGCTTCCCTCGACGATGTAGTTGATGGCGACGCCGTTCACATCCAGCGTGGGCATACTGTCCTCCCCTCGGTCCGGTTCTACCGGTCCGGGCGTGAATTCTACACCCTCGGCCGATGCGAGGACGACACGCTCGGCGCTCGACGCCCGCGCTTCGTCCGTCTACGCTTGGTCTCGCCAGACCACACCACGAGAAGGAGGCCGCCATGGCCGTTCGCTACGAACCACGGGGCAAGATCGCCTACATCACCCTCGACCGGCCCGATTCGCTCAACGCCTTCGACCGCGCGATGCATAACGAGCTGCATGACGCCTGGCTCGCCTTCCGCGACGACCCGGCCCTATGGGTTGCTGTCGTGACGGGCGCGGGCGACCGCGCCTTCTCCGCCGGCGCGGACATCCGGGGCATGGGGCAGTCCTCCCCCGGAGAGACGGAGGCTCGCGAGCCGGGGCCGATGGGTCCGGCGCGCCACCTGTGGGAGACGCGGTTCGACTGGGACCTGCAGGGCGGGCTCGAGGTCTGG
>JBBITS010000244.1:0-3519 GCA_037440665.1 Chloroflexota bacterium | reverse complement strand
AACGCCGGCGACGAGACCCTGCGCATCGAGGACGTCAAGGTCCGCGCCGTGGAGGGCTGTTGACCGTTCGAGCCGGTCGTCGGTTCGACGACCCTCGAGCCAGGAGAGGAGAGCGAGCTGTCGTTCACGACGCACATGATGGAAGGGATGGACGGTCCGCACCTGTTTGAGATCGTGGTCATCAGCAACGACGCCGAGGACGCACAGACCGTGTTGCTGGTGCGGGCGGACTTCCAGCCATGAGGATCGCGAGGGCGTCATGACCTCAGAACGCAGCCCGTCGCGCATATCCAGAGGCATCGTGCTGGTGATAGGTCTGGTGTTCGCCATCGCCCTGGTCAGCGCGGGCATGTCCGTCGCCTTTCTCGCGCCGCAAGACGCGGGCGACGACGACGCGTTCTCCGCGCGGATGAAGGGGATGCCCGACATGTCCGCCGACAGCCGCGAGGCGTACCGGCTGGCCATGAATCATGGCGACCTGTTCGCACACATGCCGTGCTACTGCGGCTGCGCTCTGCTCGACGAGCCGCATGACAGCCTGTATCGCTGCTTCGTCGCGCCTGATGGCTCGCTGGACAGGCACGCAGCGGGCTGCCTGATCTGCACCGACATCGCCCTGGAGGCGGTGAAGCTCAGCGACGAAGGCCTGAGCCACGCCGAGGTCAGGGCCCGCATCGACGCGAAGTTCGGCGACGCCGGGCCCGGCACCGACACCCCACTGCCGTAGCGGGACGGGTTGAAACGAGGAAGAGCATGACCACCGCTTCGGCCGCTCACCCAATTCCGGCTCTGAACGCCGATAGCCGCTGGGCGCGACCCCTCGGCGCACTCCTGCCGTTCGTTGCCGGCGCCGCCGGTGCGGCGAGCCTTGTCGCGCTCTACGTGGGGCTCGTGACGTGGGCGCAGGGCTTCGGCCACGCCCGCGAGCTGCTGTGGACGGACCGCTACTGGGTCGGCGCTATCGCGCTGGGGTTCGGCGCGCAGATCGGCCTCTACGCGTACATCCGGCGTGTGACTGCTCTCACGCGCCTGCGCAGCGCGGGCGCGGTGACGGCGGCAGGGACGGGCGCGTCGACCGCCGCCATGGTGGCGTGTTGCGCGCACCACGTCAGCGACGTGCTGCCCATCGTCGGCCTTTCGGCCGCGGCCGTGTTCCTGAACGACTACCGTCTGCCCGTGATGAGCGCAGGCCTGGCGATGAACGCCCTGGGCGTCGCCGTCCTGTCGCGGGCGGCCTGGCGGGCGCGAGAAGCCGCCAGGCGGTGTGGGGCTATCCGATGAGAGCATGGTTCGTCGCCCTCGCCGCCATCGCGGTTGCCGCTGGTCTCGTGGCGTCGGCTGCTTGTGGCGGGGACGGCGGGACGGATAACCCGGTCGGCGAATCGGCATCGCTGACGAGGCGGGACGACGGCGCAGGCTCGGTGACCGTCGAGGCCACGTGGATCACGGCCGCCGAGGCGGCGTCGGACGGTAAGCTGCGCGAAGCCGCGGCCCGGCACGACGACGGCGCGGCGCTCTTCCTCGTGAAGATGGATACCCACTCGGTCGATCTCGGCGAATACGACCTCTCGCAGCTCAGCGAGATGCAGGCCGCAGGCGAAACGCAGGCGCCGCTGGAGTGGGTCCCCGTTTCCGAGGACAGCCATCACGTGGAAGGTTTGCTCGTGTTCCCGCCTCCGTCCGGAGATGGCGAGGTGACGCTGGTGATTCGCGACGTGGCCGGCGTGGCCGAACGCCGCTTAGCGTGGTCCGCGGCGCCCGAATAGCTTAGCCCTCCTGCGGCGCCATCGAGGCTCGGACCGCCGGCGTCTGTGTCACCTGTCCAGCATGTCGAGAGGTATTGAGACGCCGGCCTTCTTCCACGTCAGGCGGAAGCCTTGCGCGTCCGTGGGAACGTCGAACACGGCGGCCGTGCAGCCCGTGAACCCGGCGCCGATCCACTCCTCCGGTTCGTCGCACCCGGCCGCGCGGGCGGCGTCGCCGCTGATGCCGAAGTAATCGCCCTGGTAGTCGGCGACCTCCCACTGGCGATCGCGTTCGTCCATCAGGACCAGCTCGTCGTTGATCTGGATGCTGGGCTGCATCCGGCGGTTGAGGTCGCTGACGACCTCGTAGCGGACGATGACAAACTTGCCCTTGGCGTTCTGCTGACCGTAGAACTCCGACTCGATGTTTGAAGCGATCTCGGCGGCAGTCACGCGGACGGAGATGAATCCCGTTTGCCCGTCCTCGCCGAAAAGCTCGCCGAGGTCCTCGGCGGCGACGCCGAAGCTCTCGCCGACCGCGACCGTGGTGAGTTCCACGGGCTCCTGGTCGCCGTCGTCATCGCCGAACGTCGGGCCGTCACCATAGGGCTGGAAATCGCCCCCTAAGTCCTCGCAGTCGGCGATGCGCCACTTGCCGTCCTCGCGCACCAGGGTTTGTGGGCCGTCGTCCTCCACGTTCTCGGAGTCCAAAGGCTGGCCTTCGACCTTGAACTGCGCCGTGGTGTTCACCACAGCGCGATCGCCATCGCGCTCGACGACTTCGACGTCAGTGATCTCGATCTCCCAATCTTCGCCGAGGAAGACGTTGGCCAGCATCATCGAGCCCATGAACTGGCTGAGGCTGATGCTCTCCTTGCACTCTTCGGAGAGGTAGGAGTAGGCCCTTGCCATCTCTCCATCACTGACAGCCTCGGCGAAGGCCTTGACGTCCCGCTCGATCTCGGCCTCGGGGTCGCCGCCGAGGTCGGAGTCGCCGCCTCCGCAGGCCGATGCGAGCAGAGCGAGCAGGGGTAGGGAGATGACCGCCGTGAGTCTCATGGTCCACGTCTCGCTTTCGGCTGGCCGGTTGGCGGAATTATACCCGCGGCGGGTCCGAGACAAACGAAACCGGGTCCTGCCTCAGGCAGGACCCGGTAGGTTGTTGGCTGGTAGCGCATGTGGGATTCGAACCCGCGGAGCTTCGCCCGAGGCCGTCGGCCCCCAAACGGCCAGAAGACGAATTCGTATCTGGAAAAGGCCGGTCTCGTCTAGTCGGGCAGGCCCAGGGGGCGGCCGTTCCGGCCAGTTGGCTGGCAAGCCGCCGGGGCGGGGCCGTTGCGCAGGCTTGGCCTCCGGCCGCCGGCGTTTAGCTCGCGACCGAATATCGTACCGCCTGGCGGGTGACAGGAGCTTCTATCTGCTCTGCCGACCGGCTACTAAGGTAGCGGTAAGCCCCTACCGGCTGGCGGGCAGCCTCCCGGCGAGAGAGCAGCCCACACAAGGACGACGCAATGGCCTTGACCGGATCCCATGCTGTACGAGATCTTCGCAGCCGGTTGCTGTCGGCGTTCCAGACCCCATCCCTTGTAACCCGCCTCGACGCCTCCTGGGGACGTGGCTTCGCGCCCGAGACGCGCAGTTGGGGGGACTATTGGCGGCCCGTCCGTTGGCTCGGCAACCCGCGCATTGGTGGCGCCCTCGATGAGTTTGGGGTCGCGTCTCTCTAGACTGCTGTAAATTCCGGCGGGCAGTCCCTGCGGTTTCCATGCCATCT
>JBBITS010000243.1:2344-3524 GCA_037440665.1 Chloroflexota bacterium | reverse complement strand
TTCACCGCGGAGACTACACCGTCTTGTTTTTACAGCAATCCTGGGACGCGACCAGATGGAGAGCATTGGCGGAGTCCTCGAGCCCATTATGGACCGCATCCGGGGCGCCATGGCCGACAAGCACAAGGCGCGTGAGAAGGGTCTGGCCCTCTGCCGCGAGGCGCTACGCCACTCGGCCAACGCCGTCCGCGCTGTGCATCGAGCCGACTTCGCGCAGGCCGAAGACCTCACCCATGCGGCGCGCAAGCTGCTCGACGACGCCTCCCGCGCCCTGAGGAAGCACCCGGACATCTATCACGCCGGGTTTGTCCACGACGCCAAGAAGGAGTACGCCGAAGCCTGCATCACCCTGTCTGTCATCGCCGGACGGCGCTTCCCCACGCCCGAGGACCTGAACTGCGAGATCCAGGCGTACCTCAACGGCATGGGCGAGGCGGTCGGTGAGCTGCGCCGCCACCTGCTCGACCAGCTCCGGCACGGGAACGTCGAGCGCTGCGAGGCGACCCTTGCCGCCATGGACGACATGTACGGCTACCTGGTGACCTTCGACTACCCCGACGCCATGACGGCGGGCCTCCGGCGCACCACGGACGCCGTCCGGGGCATTCTGGAGCGCACGCGGGGCGACTTCACAGTCGGCGCCCGGCAGCGGGAGCTGGAAGACCGCCTGGCCCAGTTCTCGAAGCGGCTGGGGCCGTGATGTGGCGCGCCCGGATATGGATCGGGCGCGTTGATCGTTAACAGACCCGTTGCTAGACTTCGCCACGCAAAGAGGAGGTCTGCCTGAAGGCAGGCGGGCGCCGCCTCTTTATTATTGTGTCTGACGCCTGACGCCCGCGGGCCTGTCTGCCGGGCGCGGACGGAGAGGAGACGGCTGAATGGAACTGGCGTTGATCATCGTGCCCGTCACGGGCATCGGCGCGGCGCTGTTCGCGTTCTGGCTAGCGTGGGACGTCCTGCGCCGCGACACCGGAACGCCTGAGATGCAGCAGATCGCGGGCATGATCTTTGAAGGCGCTATGGCGTTCCTGCGGCGCCAGTACAGCACCATCGCCGCTCTCGCCATCGTCACCGCCGTGATCATCGGGGTCGTTGTCGGCGGCGTGTCCGCCGGCGTCAAGGCGATCACCTTCGACGGCCAGGACATCACCTTCGGCGAAACGGTCGTCGGCCACTGGGA
>JBBITS010000243.1:0-2329 GCA_037440665.1 Chloroflexota bacterium | reverse complement strand
GGCCCTGCTGACCAGCGTGGCTTTCCTCGTCGGAGCCGCCGCTTCCGCGCTCTCGGGCTACATCGGCATGTTCATCGCCGTACGGTCAAACCTGCGGACGGCGGCGGCGGCGCAGCGCAGCCTGAAGGAGGCCATCACGGTCTCCCTGCGCGGAGGCGCCGTGTCGGGCTTCCTCGTGGTGGCGCTGAGCCTCCTTGGCGTGTCCGGCATCTTTGCCGTCTACAGCAATCTGCTGGACAACCCGCCGCAGCTCGCTCCGTTCCTCATCGTTGGCTTCGGCTTCGGCGCCAGCTTTGTGGCGCTGTTCGCGCAGCTCGGCGGTGGTATCTACACTAAGGCCGCCGACGTCGGCGCCGACCTCGTGGGCAAGGTCGAGGCCGGCATCCCGGAGGACGACCCGCGCAACGCGGCCGTCGTCGCCGACCTCGTGGGCGACAATGTCGGCGACTGCGCCGGACGTGGCGCCGACCTGTTCGAGTCGATGTCGGCCGAGAACATCGGGGCCATGATCCTCGGCGTGGCTATCTACACGGTCACCAATGACATCGAGTGGATCGTCTTCCCGCTGGTCCTGCGGTCCTTCGGCATCATCGCCACCATGGCGGGCCTGCTTTCCGTGTCGTTCTTCACGAAGGAAGATGGCAAGCAGGACCCGATGACGCCGCTCAACTACGGCTACTACATCGTCTCGCTCTTGTCCGTCGGCGGGCTCTTCATCGCGACGAAGACGATGCTGGGCGACGCCTGGTACTGGTTCTTCTTCTGCGGCCTGGTGGGCATAGCCACGGGCATCGCGTTCGTCTACATCACCCAGTACTACACGTCGGGAAGCTGGCGGCCCGTCCGCGAAATCGCCGACGCCTCCCGCACTGGCCCGGCGACGAACATCATTATCGGCACGGCCGTCGGCTTCGAGACGACGGCGGCGACGGCTATCGCCATCGCTCTGGCGCTGGTGACGTCGTTCGCGCTCGGATCGCAGGCCGAGGTGCATGCGGCGATACCCGGCTTCACGACGGGCATCTTCGGGACGGCCGTCGCGACCATGGGGATGCTGATGTCGGCCGCCTACATCCTGTCGATGGATACCTTCGGGCCGATCACGGACAATGCAGGCGGCATCACGGAAATGTCGGGCGCGCCCGCGCAGGCTCGCGAGATCACCGACTCGCTGGACGCCGTCGGCAACACGACGAAGGCGCTCACCAAAGGCTACGCCGTGGCCTCGGCGGGTCTGGCGGCGTTCCTGTTGTTCAGCGCCTACCTGGACAAGGTGAAGGAGCGTCTGGAGTTCCCGCTGACGGAGGAGTTGCCCATCGACCTCGCGAAGATCGATGTCTTCGCTGGGGCGCTGCTCGGCGTGATGCTGGTGTTTCTGTTCAGCTCGCTGGCCATCCGCGCCGTGGGCCGCGCCGCCAGCGCTATCATCGAGGAGGTGCGGCGCCAGTTCCGCGCCGATCCCGGCATCATGGAGGGCACGTCGCGCCCTGACTATGGCCGGGCGGTGGACATCACGGCGCGCGCGGCCTTGCGTGAGATGGTTGCTCCGGGCTTGCTGGCGGTGGGCATGCCGATCGTTGTCGGTCTCGTCTTCCGCTACGTGCGCGACGAGTCCGTGACGCTGGGCGCCGTCACCGCCGAGAACTCGTCGGGCTGGCTGGCAGTCGCGGGGCTGCTCATCGTCGGGACCATCGGCGGCATCATTCTAGCGACGTTCTTCAACAACGGCGGCGGCGCCTGGGATAACGCGAAGAAGTTCATCGAGGCGGGCAATCTGAAGGATGCACAGGGCAACGTGATAGGCAAGGGCTCGCCGGAGCACGCGGCGGCGGTCGTCGGCGATACCGTGGGCGATCCGTTCAAGGACACGGCGGGACCGTCGTTGCACGTGCTGGTGAAGCTTCTGAGCACCATCACGCTGGTGCTGGCGCCGCTGTTCATCGCTACATAACGTCTGGCGTCTTGCAGAACCGTCAGGTTGAGTGCATGATGGCGCCAACGGATTACGCACATCCGCGGGAAGAGGCGGGGCGCTGACATCCCGCCGTAGTCAGCGAAGAGGGAGGGAACCATTATGGCGCTTGAACCGAGCCTCCGGAGGGCCGTGTCGTTAGCGGCGATTTGCTTGGGCGCGGCCGTGGTCGCGGCGTTCGGCGGCGCGATGATGCGCGGCGGGACGCAGCAGGCGAGAGCAGGCGAGGAAGACTGCGTCACGCCCGGTCCGAGCCCTACCGAGGAACTCGGCTACCGGGCTCCTGACGGGTACGATCGGGTCGAGCTGGCGCTGGGGTTGCCGACCTGCACGCCGACGATGCGCCCGCGCACGGCC
>JBBITS010000242.1:0-3527 GCA_037440665.1 Chloroflexota bacterium | reverse complement strand
TGGACGGTCACGCCGGTGACCTTGACACCGTGCTCGAGAGCCTGGCGCTGCGCGGCGCCCGGTTCGAGCAGTGGACCGAACGGATCCGCAGCCCGCTGATGGAGCAGGCGACATCGCTGGTCTTGATGTACCACTTCTTCGGGTACTCGCGGCTCATCGGACCCACGGCCGCCGGGTTCATGCGGATGCCGTTTCGCAGATGGGCGCCCCTGGATTTCGCGGGCGCCGCGCTTTGGGTGCTCGCCTTTATGGGTGGCGGGTACGTGCTGGGCATCGCCGGCCTCTCGCTGGATGACACTGAACGTAACGTCAAGGTGTTCGAATGGCTGCTGTTCGGTCTCTTCGTCGCTTGGTGGCTCCTCGCCGTGCAGAAGAACATCGAGCGCGCCCTGAAGCGTCAGGACGACGAGAGCGCGCCGTCGCCGGCCACCGAAGCGGTGCCGGTGGAGGACCGCTAGGAGGCGTCGGGGCAGGCCCTTATTGCGGAGGGCGGCGGCCAGCCGGTATAGTTTAGTGGTCCCTGTGGCACGCAGTTCATACGCGGCCTCACGAGGCCGCAGCTTTTTGCCCGGAAAGGGAGTGAATCAGCCTTGAGTTTCGTCGACAAGCAGATTCAGTGCCGCGATTGCGGCGGCGCCTTCGTCTTCACGGCGGGGGAACAGGAGTTCTACGCGAGTAAGGGTCTCCAGAACGAGCCGGTGCGCTGTCCGCCCTGCCGGTCGGCCCGGAAGAGCAACCGCCCCGCCGAGCCCGAGGAGGGCTACGTCCGCTACGGCGCTTTCGCCAGCTTCGGCGGCAAGACGCCCCGCCAGATGCACCCGGCTGCGTGCGCCGAGTGCGGCATGATGACCGAAGTCCCCTTTGTGCCAAGGGGAGACCGCCCGGTGTACTGCAGCGCCTGCTACACCAAGGTCAAAGGTAAGGCGTAAGCTTTCATCGCGCGACATAACGAAGACCCCCGCCATCGGCGGGGGTCTTTTGTTCGCTCCGGCGTCGTGCGTACGATGGCGGCATGGAACTCCGCGAACGCTTGACCCGTCTTGCCCGGCTCGCGGGCCGTGACGCCTTCCTGGCGGCGGTGGGCAGCCCTGTCACCCTCCATGAGCTTTCCCCTGAGCAGATCGCTTCGCTGCAAAGATTGGTCAATGACCGCCTCGACGCCATCATTGCCGGGTTGCTGGAGGAAGCGGCCGCCAGCGACGACGTACTCAGCCGGGGCGCGGCCGAGGCGTTTATAGCCGATCGGCTCGCCGAATTCGGCGACTTGCTATCGAAGACGCAGGTTCAGGCGCTGGCGGAGGCCACGAAGCGTCGGCTCAAGACATGGGCATGAGGAACAGGCGCTGACCTCGAATGTCTGCCGCTGAAGGGAACCGGCGGCGGACCGCCCCGGAACCAATGACCGAATCCGGGCTCTGAGTCTCACTTCAAGCAAGGCCGTACTTTTCGGCAATCTCCCCCAGAGCCTGCGGATCGGGCATGCCTGTTGGCGCAGAGCGGGTGAGTTGGTCGATCTCCTCGAAGTACCCGTACTGAGCAGAGGGCGCGAAGGTTACGAGCGCCTTGGCCGTTTCGTTGGTGGCGTTTCGCCACGCGTGAGGAACGCCTCGGGGCGCCATCACGAAGCTCCCCATCTTGCCCGCGAATTCTCTGTCACCCACTCGGAATTCGAGTTCGCCCTCAAGGACGTAGAAGGCTTCGATCACTTCGTGGTGGACATGGGGAAATGAAGCCGAACCCGGAGGAGCCGTCCTTTCATGGAGGGAGAAGCCTCCACCTGTTACCTCTCCGCCGGTTTTCCACACCAGTACGTCGCCGAAGGGGGTGATGTGCTGCGGCCCCTCAGTTGGAGCGATGATGATTGGCTCGGAGAGTGGCTGTCCCGGACTCATGACGCTGGGTCGCGAGCTCTACGTTCCGGCCGGCTCGCGGCTGGCGAGCTGGTCGACGCCGCTGCGCACGTTGGCGAGGAAGACGCTGAGTTGCTCTTCCAGGCGCCGCAGCATCTCCAGAGCGTAGCGGTCGGCCTCATCCATCTGCTCGGTCGCCAGCTTGTCAGCCTCGGCAAGGCGGCTCTGAGCCTGCGTCTGGGCGTCGCGAATGATGCTGTCGGCGCGGGCCTCGGCGTCGCGCTCGATCATTGCCGCCTTCGCCTGCGCCTCCTGGACGATGCTCTGCTCGTCGAGGCGGCGGTTGATCTCCTCTTCGGCGCGGGCGAGCCTGACGGCCACGTCCTCCTCGGCCCTGGTGAGGATGGCGTCGCGGTCTTCGAGGATGCGCGCGGCCTCCTTCACCTCGTTGGGCACGGCGGCGCGCATCTGGTCGACCATGTCGAGGACGCGCCGGCGGTCGACGACGATGCCCGCGCCGATGGGGAGACGCCGGGCCTCACCCACGAGTTCTTCCAGCCGGTCGATGAGGTGGAGGATGTCCATAGCCTGCCGTCCTGGCTCTGCTAGCGCTGCGCGACCTTCGCCTTGAGGGCCGCCGCCACGTGGGGCGGGACGAGGTCGGAGACATCATACCCGAGAGAGGCGACCTCGCGAATCCTTGTTCCGGAAATGAACAGGTGATCGAGGCTGGCGATGAGGTAGATGGACTCCAGCTCGGGAGCCATCTTCTTGTTCATCAGCGCCATGTCGAACTCGGCCTCGAAGTCCACCGTGGCCCGCATGCTGCGGACGAGGACCGTCGCGCCGGCCTGGCGTGCGAAGCTCACGGTGAGTCCGGAGAAAGACGCAACAGTTATGTTGGGCTGATCCTTGACCGCCTCCGTGAAGAGCGCCACACGCTCCTCGGTGGTGAACATCGAGTTCCTGAGGTCGAAGACGGCCACGACCAGCCGGTCGAACAGGCTTGCCGCCCTCCGGGCGATGTCGAGGTGGCCGTTGGTCACCGGGTCGAAGCGGCCCGGGAACATTGCCGTCGTCACTTCTCAACCTCCCCCTCGATACACGGAAACGGCGGTGTCCCCGTGCCTGCGTGTGCGAACCAGGCGGAGCGGCCCCAGCGAGGGCGGCGGCTCCGTCCGCTTCGAGTGCTCCAGCGCCAGCGCCGTGTTCTCGTCGGCCACGGCGGCGGCGACGGCGTCGATGACGCTCAGGGCCGCGGCGTCAGCGTACGGCGGATCGGCCAGTATGAGCGAGTACGGTCCGCGCAGCCGCGAGGCCGCCCGCGCGACGCCGGCCCGGTGGACGCGGGCGCGCGCGGCCAGGCCCGTGGCCTCCAGGTTCTCGCGGATGACCGCAGCGGCCTGCGGATCGCGCTCCACGAAGTCGCACGTCCCCTCGCCCCGGCTTAGCGCCTCGATGCCCAGGGCGCCCGACCCGGCGTAGAGGTCGAGCACACGCTCGTACGACACGCCAGCGGCGTCAAGCATGTCGAAGATAGCGCCCCGGATGAGGTCGGACGTGGGCCGTGTGGCCGTACCTGACGGGCGTTTGAGCCTTCGGCCCCGCGCCGAGCCGGCGATCACGCGCACGGGTCACGGACTTCCGCCAGCGCCGCGCGGGCGCGCGACTTCGATG
>JBBITS010000241.1:0-3535 GCA_037440665.1 Chloroflexota bacterium | reverse complement strand
TGCCCGTATGCGCTCTGCTCTCATCGTCAGCGCCGTCCGCATTCCCACCGGCAAGTTCCTGGGCACGTTGAAGGACTTGCCCGCACCCGAGCTGGGCGCGATGGTCGTACGCGAAGCCGTCTCGCGCGCGGGCGTCGACCCGGCCGCTGTTGACGAGTGCATCATGGGCAACGTCGTCTCCGCCGGCATCGGCCAGGCGCCGGCGCGGCAGGCCGCGCTCAAGGCCGGCCTGGGCGAGCACGTCGCCGCCCTGACCATCAACAAGGTGTGCGGCTCGGGCCTCAAGGCGGTGATGCTCGCCCAGCAGGGCATCCTCGCCGGGGACATCGACATCGCGGTCGCCGGCGGCATGGAATCGATGAGCAACTGCCCGTATGTCCTGCCGAAGGTGCGCGAAGGGCTGCGCATGGGCCACGGCCAGGTCGTCGACACGATGATCCACGACGGGCTGTGGTGTCCGTTCGAGAACTGGCACATGGGCAACGCCGGCGAGACGGTCGCCGACTGCTACAAGGTGTCGCGCGACGAGCAGGATCAGTACGCTGTCGACAGCCACCGGCGCGCCGCCGCGGCGCAGGCGTCCGGCGCGTTCGACGCCGAGATTCTGCCCGTGTCCATTCCGCAGCGGAAGGGCGACCCGGTCCGCTTCGCGCGCGACGAAAGCGTCCGGCCCGACACGACGATCGAGGCGCTTCGCGCGCTCAAGCCTGCCTTCAAGAAGGACGGCACGGTGACCGCCGGCAACGCACCGCCTGTCAACGACGGCGCGGCGGCGCTGGTGGTCATGGCCGACGATCGCGCAAGGGCGCTGGGCGTCAAACCGATGGCGCGGATCGTCGCGCAGGCGACGAGCGGCTTGGCACCGAAGATGCTGTTGATGACGCCCGTCGACGCTACCCGCAAGGTGCTCGCCAAGGCCGGCTGGACGCTGGACGACCTGGACCTTGTGGAACTGAACGAGGCGTTTTCGGTGCAGGCGGTCGCTGTGATTCGCCAGCTCGGCCTCGATCCCGCGAAGGTCAACGTCAACGGCGGCGCCGTGGCGCTCGGGCATCCCATCGGCGCGTCGGGCGCGCGCATTCTGACGACGCTGCTCTACGCGTTGAAGCGCCGCGGCGGCAAACGAGGGGTCGCAACGCTTTGCCTGGGTGGCGGCAACGGCGTCGCGCTGGCGGTGGAGATGCTCTAAGGCCGCGTCAGCGCGCTAGCTCTTCCGCTTTCCGAGGTCGCGTTCGAGTGCCGCGATCCGCTGCTCGTGATCCCGGACCTCGCGCGCCATCGGTCGCGGCGTCGCAGATGTTGCGCACGGGGCGCGCGCGAGAGGTTCCAGAGATTAGAGCGACGCAGGCGCGATTCCGGGGTCGCGGCGCCGACGCCTGACCCGCGCCAGCAGCCAGACGACGGGGCCCAGAATGAGCAACTCCTTCACGGCCGCCCAGGTGTTGTGAGTCCAGAAGTTGGGCCGCCAGACCTGGCGGAAGATCGTGTCGAACAGGTAGGCATTGGCAAAGTAATACGCGTCGCTGAAGGGCCACAGCGCCATCACGCCAATCGGCGGCACAGCATCGGAGCCCAGCCAATCGAAGAGCACGTGACTTCCCCATGCCAGCGTCACGGCCAGGGCCAGACGACGCCTTCGGCCGTGCGTCCAGGTGAGAACGGCGAGTCCGGCCAGGACCGCGGCGCCCACGCTGTGCGTTTCGGCGTTGTGCCGGCCCCAGAGAATGTCGAGGTCAGGCGCCACGGCGGCCAGCGCGCAGGCCCACACGGCGGCGGGCTCGAGGGCCAGGCCAGCAATCGCGCCTCCCAACGCGTGGCCGACGGGGCTGGGCATCCCGTCACCGTACGCAGAATCTGCGGCATCCGTCAAACCGCCGGGTGGCAACGGCTGCGATCCGGCCGCTGGAAGGCGAAAGTGTCGATTTCGTCTAAAGTATTGAAAATGAAGCTACAGAACGCCATCGGTGCACGGATTGGCGCTTGACTTTCGCTTGGCGCGCTTCTAGGATCGGTCCTGTCCGGAAAGGACTTCTGACCTTATGCCCATCGACGAACGGCAGGAACGCCTCAAGGCCCTCGACGTGGCCGTCACCCAGATCGAAAAGCAGTTCGGGAAAGGCTCCATCATGCGCCTGGGCCAGCATCACGCCGTGGCGCCGGTGGAGGTCATTCCCACGGGCGCCATCAGCATTGATTACGCGCTCGGCATCGGCGGCATGCCGCGCGGCCGCGTCATCGAGATTTTCGGACCTGAAGCATCCGGCAAGACGACGCTGGCGCTGCAAGTGATTGCCGAAGCCCAGCGTGCGGGCGGCCTGGCCGCGTTCGTCGATGCCGAACACGCGCTCGACGCGGCCTACGCCAAGAAGCTGGGCGTCGATCTCGACAACCTCCTGGTCTCGCAGCCCGACAACGGTGAGCAGGCGCTCGAGATCGTGGAAGTGATCATCCGCTCCGGCAGCGTCGACGTGGTGGTCGTCGACTCGGTGGCGGCGCTCGTGCCGCGGGCGGAAATCGAGGGCGAGATGGGCGAGGCCCAGATGGGCCTGCAGGCGCGACTGATGTCGCAGGCGCTGCGCAAGCTGACGGGCGTGGTCTCGAAGTCGAAGACGGCGCTCATCTTCATCAACCAGCTCCGCGAAAAGATCGGCGTGATGTTCGGCAATCCCGAGACCACGACGGGTGGCCGCGCGCTGAAGTTCTACGCCTCGGTGCGCATCGACATCCGCCGCATCGGCGCCATCAAGGACGGGGAGAACGTCGTCGGCGGCCGCACGCGCATCAAAGTCGTCAAAAACAAGCTGGCGGCGCCGTTCCGGGAGGCCGAATTCGACGTGATGTACGGCGAGGGCATCTCGCGCGAGGGCGACCTTATCGACCTGGCTGTCGAGCACAAGATCATCGAAAAGAGCGGCGCGTGGTTTGCCTTCGCCGGCGAGCGTCTCGGCCAGGGCCGGGAGAACGTCAAGGGCTTCCTCAGGGAGCATCCCGACATTCGCGCGGCCGTAGACGAGAGGGTCCGGCGCGCGCTGGGCCTCGTCCGCGACAGCGAGCCCGCTGCCGTGTGAACGACGCCGCGATCCTGCAGGCCATCGTCGGGCTGCGCACTCCCTGGCTGGACGAGGTCATGGTGGGGGCCAGCGCCGTCGGGTCGGCCGCCTTCGCGTGGCTCGTCGTCGCGGCCGTCGGTGCGCTCTACCCTGCCCGTCGCGCGGCGGCGTGGCGGCTGCTGCTTGCGTTGCTGTTGACGACGTTCGTTGTCGATTCGGTGCTCAAGCCGCTCGTCGCGCGCCCGCGGCCCGTGGAGGTGCTCCAGGAGCTCACGCTGATCGATGCGCGGCCGACCACGCCGTCGTTCCCCTCCGGGCACGCCGCCCGCGCGTTTGCCGGAGCGCTCGCGGCCGGTGCGGTCTTCCCGGCCTTCCGCTGGCCGTTCTGGGCCCTCGCGGTGCTGATTGCGCTCTCGCGCGTCTACCTGGGCGCCCACTGGCCGACCGACGTCGTCGGGGGCGTGATCGTCGGTCTGGCCCTCATC
>JBBITS010000240.1:0-3572 GCA_037440665.1 Chloroflexota bacterium | reverse complement strand
CAGGACTGGGGCGTCTCGGGCTTCGTGCTCATCGCCGAGAGTCACATCTCGATCCACACGTTCCCCGAGTATCGCCATGTCTGGGTCGACATCTTCTCGTGCAAGGGCTTCGACGCCACCAAGGCCATCGAAGACATGAAGGCCCGCTTCGAGCTAGCCGAGGTCGACGTCCAGATCCTCGAGCGCGGCCTCGAGTACCCGCACAGCATCAGGGAGTCGATCCCTCTGATGCACCAGGAGCGCCGCGAGGCCGCCGCGGCCGTCGACGCGCGAGAAAGCGTTTCGGCGTGAACCACGACTTCCTCCACCAGCGCGTGGCGCCCTTCCCGGTCACGGCTGGCGCTACCGCCGGGGAGATCATCGACCGGATGGGCGGTACCGCGTTCCAGGCCCGCAACCTGGCCCAGGCCGTGCGCATCTGGCAACGCATGCTCGAAGACGACGTGACCATCATGTTCGGTCTCGCCGGCGCGATGGTCCCCGGCGGCATGCGCAAGGTCGTCGTCTACCTCATTGAGAATCGGCTCATCGACTGCCTGGTGAGCACGGGCGCGAACCTGTTTCACGACGTATACGAGACGCTGGGCAAGCCGCACTGGCAGGGGAGCCCCAGCAGCGACGATGTCGAGCTGGGCCACCGGCGCATCAACCGCTTCTACGACGTACTGGCGCCGGAGACCGACTTCACGCAGGCCGAGGAGTTCTGCGTCTCTTTCGCCCACTCGCTCGACGCGACCCGCGCGTACACCACGCGCGAGTACTTCGAGTTGATGGGCCGCGCCCTGATTCCCGTGGCGAAGGAAGAGGGCATTCTGACGGCGGCGGCGAAGGCGGGCGTGCCGGTCTTCACGGCCGCCCTGGGCGACAGCGTCCACGGCCTGTCCATAGCGTCGGCACGGACGCGGCACGGCCACCAGCTTCTGTTCGACATAATCGGCGACGTGCTGGAGACCGCCCATGTAGCGCTGACAGCCGCGGGCACGGGCGTCATCTACGTAGGGGGCGGCACGCCCAAGAACTTCACCCAGCAGGCCGAGGTAGCCAGCTACATCTACGGCCGCGATCTGCCCGGACATCGCTACGCCATCCAGATCACGATGGACCAGCCGCAGTGGGGCGGCCTCTCGGGCTGCACGTTCGAGGAGGCGCAGTCGTGGCGCAAGATCGCGCCCGATGCCAACACCGTTACCGTGAATGTCGAAGCCACCGTGGCGCTGCCCCTGGCGATCCAGGCGCTGGCCGAGACGGCGGGCGACGCCATCAAGGGGCGGAAGGCGCCCGCGTTCGACTTCTCGCAGGTGCGAGGCCGGTTCGAGGGCTCCATCACCCCCGCCGGTATCGCGGCGCGTGCCCATCTGTAGTCCCGCGCGGCGCTACGCGCCGGCGGACCCGCACGAGAGCAGCCATGCCAGACGAACGCTTCTACCCTCCCATCAACTTCGCGGCGCTTGATCCAGAGGATTCGGCCTACGACACGTCGCGCGTCGTGATCCTGCCGGTGCCCTACGACTCGACTGTGAGCGCCCGTTCGGGAACGCGCGATGGTCCGCGCGCCATCATCGAGGCCTCGGCCGACATGGAGCTGTACGACGTAGCCGCGGGGCTTGCGCCGTACCGTCTGGGTATTCACACCATGCCCGAAATCGCGCCGCACACCGGCAGCCCCGCGGCCATGGTGGACCGCATCGAGTCAGTAGTGGGCGAGCTTCTGGACGACGGCAAGTTCGTCGTGACCTTGGGCGGCGAGCACACGGTCAGCGTCGGCGCGGTGCGCGCCTACGGCAAGCGGATACAAGGGTTAACCATCCTGGCCATAGACGCTCATGCCGACCTGCGCGATCAGTACCTCGATACGCCCTACAACCACGCCTGCGCGCTCCGCCGCAACCTCGAAGTGGCGCCTGTCGTCCAGGTCGGCCTGCGCTCGGCGGGCGAGGAGGACGCGGCGTTCATCCGCGAGCGGGGGTTGCCGTTCTATCAGCCGCGCGAGTTCCGAGCGCCCGGCGGCGTCGAGAAGGTCCTCGCCGGCCTGAGCGACCGCGTCTACGTCACCATCGACCTCGATGGCTTCGATCCGGCCGAGATGTCCGCCGTTGGCACGCCGGAGCCGGGCGGCCTCCACTGGTACGAGGTCACCGACCTGCTGGCGCGGGTGGCGTCGGAGAAAAGCATCGTCGGGTTAGATGTGACAGAGCTGGCGCCTGCACTGGGACCGCCGGCGTGCGCGCAGTTCGCCGCGAAGCTGACCTATCGCATCATTGGTCTGGCGCTGCAGGAGCGGTAGCGCCCCTGCCAGCCGGCGGCAGCGCCGCGTGCCATTCTGAACCCTTCCGAACGAAGGGTTCAGGCTCTCGCAGAGCCGCCTCCGGGGATTGGCGAAACAGTCGGACCCTTTGAGAGGTTCGCCAGACGCCTCGTCCCAGCCTGCGGCGCGCTCTCAGGATGACATCTCTGCGTAGGGTCTGCCCGGCGTAACGCTGGCGTGGGGCTAGCTTCCCCTGCGCCGCTGGATTTCCTCCAAGTGCCCCTGCTCGTGCGCTATCATCCGCTCGACGAACTGGCGGATGCTCATGCGCCCGCGCTCGGTGTGCTGGCCGGTCCGCGCCCAGTTCCAGTTCACGAGGCCCGTGAGGAGATCGACCGTCTGCGCGCGCCAGCGGGCGCAGTTGTCGAGGAGTTCCTGGGCGTCGGACTCCTGGTGGTTGCTCTGTCGCGCTACTTCGTCCTGGTCGTAGCCCTGGAGGACCGGATCCCACTGGGTCGCCATCATCGTGAGCCTGCGATGGTCGATCTCGGCCCAGTCGCGGATATGCCCTACGATCTCCTTGATGGACCACTCGCCCGGCGGGCGCTCTCGCAGGAAGTGCTCGGCCATGTCGCCGGTCAGCTCGCGGAGTTGCCCCGGCATGGCTCTCAGCGCCTCCACGAGGTCGAGATGGCCGGTGGCGCCCGGCTCTATGCGCGGGTGGGTGTACGGACGGCTGGTCATGGATGCGTCCCTTCGTTGGTTCTTGCGCTCGATTGTAGGAAACGGCGGCGCTGGCGGGAAGGGCAGGTCAGGGCACCAGCGCCCACTCCGACGGCAGGCGGTAGACGTACGTCCGGTTGGTCAGCCTTCTGCCGTCGTGGACCCGTCCGCGGCCCCGGCGCGTGATCTCCTGATAGCTGTTCTGGAGCTGGATAATGCGCCGGTCCTTCAGGTTGAACACCACGGCGCCGGCCTTCACCGGCCGCAGGCTCATCTCGCGCGTGCGGTCGTCTATCGTGCGGAAGACGGGAAGCTCGTGCGGCGGCAGGAAGTCCATCGCCTGGTGGATAGAGCGCGCATTGCCCGGCGTATTATGCTCGTCGAAGACGGCAAGTCCGCTGCTGATCCAGTCCCGGATGCCGTGGTAGCAAGGTTCGGCGGCTTCCAGCAGTTCGTCGATGGTTTCCGGGTTGGCTGCGCACGCCCTGGCCAGCGCCGGCAGGAGGTCGCCCTCAGCGACGAAACTGACGCCGCCTTCGCGATCGACGATGGTGATCCTGAACAGGAACACGGCGCGACCACCCGGGAATTGTTTACTTGCCTC
>JBBITS010000239.1:0-3583 GCA_037440665.1 Chloroflexota bacterium | reverse complement strand
CCGGCGTTGACAAACTCGAACGAGTAGCCCGCTTCCGTGTTCAGCGGGACGATCCCGAAGTCGACCGCGGTGGTCGCGAAGTAGAGGTCCGGGCCTGCGCTCGACGCCGCTGGGGGAGCGCCAGGGCCCTCGGTCGAAACCGGGCCTCGCGACGCGCCGCCGGTCCCACCACCTTGGCCTCCTCGCCCGCCAGCCAGCAGTTCGACGGCGATAAGGCCTCCGACCAGTACCACCGCGAACACGGCGATGGCCAGAATGGCCGAACCTGGGCCACGTAGCCCGCGGCGGGCTTGCTTGCGCCCGGACCGGTTCATGGTTGGCCTCCAAGCTTCTTCATCAGAAGACTATCGGGGAACCACAACCCCCTGGGTAGGGTCTATAGGCAGGTACGTATGGCCTGCCGGACGGGCAGGCGAGCTGGCCCCGCCGAGACAGGGAGCGGCGCATTCTTCTTCTAGTGCGGCGAGGGCAGGTTCTCTGGGTTCGGAGGGGCGATGGCGGGTCCTTCGATGGAGACCGGGGCGGCGTCCGGTTCCTCAGGCGCGCGGCCGCAGGGTATAGGGATGTTCGCGCCCGTGGTGGGGTGCTCGCGCATCTCCACCTTCACGCCGAAGACGCTGGAGATGAGTTCCGGCGTCAGGACTTCGCTCGCCGGCCCGCAGGCGACGACGCGGCCGCCCTCCATCGCCACGACGCGGTCGCAGTACAGCGCCGTCAGCCACAGGTCGTGCATCGCCATCACGACGGTCACGCCGTGGCTCTTAAGGTCGGCCAGCAGGTCCAGCAGTTCGAACTGGTGGGCGACATCGAGGAAAGTAGTCGGCTCGTCGAGCAGCAGGATGCTCGGGCGTTGGGCCAGCGCCATCGCCAGCCACGCGCGGCGCAGCTCGCCTGACGAGAGCTGCGCCAGGCGGCGCGAGCGCAGCGCCTGCAACTGCATCGCGCCCAGAGCCCACTCCACCGACGCCGTGTCCTCGCCGGGGTCGCGTTTGAACAGCGACTGGTGCGGGAAGCGTCCGCGATACACCAGCTCCTCGACGGACAGATCGAGGGCGCCCTCGTTGTCGCTGCTGACGAGCGCCAGCTTGCGGGCCACGTCGCGGCCGGGCAGGCGGTGCAGCACCTCGCCGTCCAGCAGCACCACACCGCGCATGGGCTTGAGCGCGCGGCTGAGCGCCTTGAGCAGCGTCGACTTGCCCGCGCCGTTAGGGCCGATGAGGGCCGTGATGCGCCGCTCCTCGATGACGAGGTCCACGCCTTCGATGGTGAAGTGCCCGTTGTAGCCGGCCGCCAGGTTGCGCGCTTCCAGTCTCATGTCTTCGCCCTGACCAGGTACAGCAGGAACGGCGCGCCGACGGCCGCCGTCACAATGCCCAGCGGGATTTCGATGGGCGCCTGCACTACGCGCGCGAACAGGTCGGCGAGCACCACCAGCGTGCCGCCCAGGATCGCCGACAGCGGCAGCAGCGTGCGATGATCGTCTCCTGTCAGCAGCCGCGCGATGTGCGGTATGACCAGCCCGACGAACGCGACCATGCCCGCGACGCTGACCGCCGCGCCGGCCAGCAGCGCCGCAACGGCGAACGCCATCAGCCGCGTGCGCTCGACCGCGAGGCCCAGCGAGTGCGCGGCGTCGTCGCCGAGCAGCAGGACGTTCATGTTGCGGGCCAGCAGCGCCGCGGCGCCCAGGCCGATGGCGGCGTGCGGCCACATCACGTGGAAGTCCTCCCAGCCGCGGCCGAAGAGACCTCCGGCGAGCCACGCCAGAGCCGCCTGCGTGGTGAACTTGGACGTCACTAAGACCATCGTCGTGCCGGCTGTCAGAAGAGAGGCGATGGCGACGCCCGCCAGGGCAAGCCGCAAAGGCGACACGCCGCCGCGCCACGATAGCGCGTAGACGATGGCCGCGCCGGTCAGCGACCCTGCGAACGCCACCGGCGCGACCAGTTCGGGCGGGAAGTCGCCGGACGCGCGAATCGCGATGCTCGCCGTCAGACCGGCGCCGGCGGTGAGGCCGAGGATATGCGGGTCGGCCAGCGGGTTGCGGGTGACGCCCTGAAGGAGGCCTCCCGAAACACCTAGACTGGCCCCCACCAGCACAGCGAGGAGCACGCGCGGCAGCCGCAGGTCCCACACGATGGTGCGCGCCAGGGCGTCGTCGCGGTCCAGGAGGCCGTCGACGACGCGGACGGGCGCCAGGTTGACGGCGCCGAAGGTGAGGGCGAGCATCATCGCTGCCGCCAGCGCCGCCAGCGGCAGACCCCAGATCGCGAGCGCCCGGACGAGGCTGCCCGTGCGGACGCCTCCTGCGGGAAGCGCCTGCGCCCCGCCAACGGTCACTGCCCGAACACCTCCGGATACAGCAGCCTGGCCAGTTCCTCCAGGGCCTCTCCAGCGCGCGGGCCGGGCGCCTGGAGGTAAACCTCCATCGATATCTCCGCCACGCGGCCGTTCTTCACAGCGGGCACGTCGGCCCACGCCGGGTTCCCCGACAGCGCGCCCGTGATCGTGGGCCCGCCCGGAGGCCCGGCCGTTATCGCCAGAACGACGTCGGGACCCGACGTCAGGATCGCTTCCAGGCTGAGCTTCGTGTAACCGGGGAAGCGACCCACGTCGGGCTGACCGGCCGCGACGTTGGTGACGTTAAGAAGCGCGGCAAGGTCGCCGACGTATGACTCCGGCTTCGCGGCGTAGAAGTCGTCGGGGGTACCATTGAGGATCAGAACCTTTGGTCCTGTAGCCGGGAGCTTCGCCTTCAGGCTCTCCAACTTGCCTTTGAGCGCGGCCGCCGCGTTGTTACCCTCCTCGGCCATGCCCAGCGCCTGACCCACGACGCGGAGCGAGGCCACCACATCGTCGAAGCTCTGCGCACCCGCGTAGACGACGGGGACGCCGAGGGATTCGAGGTTCTGAACGAGCTGCGGCTGCAGCACGCTGTCGGCGATGATGACATCCGGGGCCTGCGCCGCGATGAGTTCGAAGTTCGGTTGGTACGACGGCCCGATGTCGACAGCCGACGTCGCTTCTTCCGGAAACCGGACCGAAGACGAACGCGTGAGGCTCTCGCCGCCGACGGCGTACACCAGCTCGACCGTTGTCGGGCTCAGTGCGCCGACTTTAACAGGCTTGCTCTCGATAGTGACCTGGCGGCCGAGCATGTCGGTCAGCGTCAGCGGGTACCGGACAATCACCTCCGTGGGCGTCGGCGCCGGAGCCGTCTCCCCGGCTGCCGGGCTCTCGTCCCCGGTGGCGTCAGGCGCCTCATCTTCGCCGCCGCACGCGGCGGCGAGCGCCAGGGCGGCGCTGAGGGCCAGCGCCAGCAGCAGGTGTCGTAGTCGCATAGTTTCCTCCCCGGTGTTCACGGCGAGCCTGCCCGTCGGACACTCGAAGACTAGTGAGTTGCATCAGGTTTTTCGCATCGCGAGCGTAGCGCCGTAACCGGGGAGCCGGAAGGGGCCGGAAGGAGCAGTGAGGCTAGCGGGCGGACATGAATCTTCGCAAATCTTAGCAAGAATCGCAGTTGCCGCCCGGTCGTGAGGTTTCGCGCGCCCGCGCGATCCGCTACTTCACGCCCGCGAGCTGC
>JBBITS010000238.1:1608-3603 GCA_037440665.1 Chloroflexota bacterium | reverse complement strand
TACACCTGTTACCCATCTCTCTGGTCTACACACATGATGGAGAGGGGGACCGAGGGGGTGAGGTGAAAGGCGCCCGCCTGACTGCTGACGGCTGACGGCCCCTCCATTTGAACCGCCGCGCCCGCGGTGATAGCATGCGCTCCGCGATTGGGAGCCGGGCGCCCGCCGCTGTAAGATGTGGTGACATGGAAACGCTAGACCTCATCACTGTAGACCCCAACGTCTGCCACGGGCAGGCCTGTATCAAGGGCACCCGCATCATGGTCAGCGTTGTCCTCGACTGCCTAGCGGCCGGTATGACCGAGGGCGAAATCATCGCCGAATACCCCGGACTGACGCCTGGCGGCATCCGAGCGGCGGCTGCGTACGGCGCTGACCGCTGACCGCTACCAGCCCCCGCCGTTGAACCGCCGCGCCCGCGGTGTTAGCATGCGCTCCCCAGCATCGAGAACGCCGCAAAGGAGCGCTGCCATGACTATGACGTCCGACAAGACCGCCGAAGGCATCGACTACGCCAGCTTCGAGAGCGCCATCGGCCTCAACTGGTACGACACCGACCCCAACCTCCAGTTCCAGGTGCGCCGCCTCGTTCCGCGCGACGAGCAGCCGTTCGTCGAGAAACACCTGCGCCGCATGGGCGAGCTGTGCGGCGGCCCCATCGCCCGCCGCGCCGAGGTCACCGATAAGAACCCGCCCCAGCTCATCCGCTACGACCAGTGGGGCAACGAGACGGGGCGCATCGTCCACCACCCGGGCGTCATCGAGACGAAGCGCGACCTCTGGGAGGCGGGCTTCATCGGCCTGCGCTGGAGCGACGAGGGCCGCAAGTTCGGAACGCTGAGCCACGTGCTCACCAGCGGCTTCTCTTACCTCCTGAGCCAGGCCGAGACGGGCATGCTCTGCGCCATCGGCATGACGTCGAGCGCCGCCGGCATCATCGAGCGTCACGCGCCCGCCCGCGTCCGCGACCGCTTCCTGCCCCACATGACCAGCATGTCGTACGAGGACGGCTGGGACGGCGCGATGTTCATGACCGAGGTCCGCGGCGGCTCCGACCTCGCCCTCAGCGACGCGACGGCGACGTGGGACGGCGAGCGCTGGTTGCTCAACGGCGCGAAGTGGTTCTGCTCCAACGTCGACGCCGCCGCCATCCTCACTCTGGCCCGTCCCGAGGGCGCGCCCGACGGCCTGCGCGGGCTGGCGCTGTTCCTCGTGCCCGCCGTCCGCGAGGACGGCTCGCGCAACGGCATCGTCATCAAGCGCCTGAAGGACAAACTGGGCACGCGCGCCGTGCCCACGGCGGAAGTCGACTTCGTGGACGCCGAGGCCTACCTGATGGCGGGCGAGCGTCAGGATCCCGGCGACGGCGCCGCGAAGGACGGGCGCGGCCTCAACCGCATGATGGAGATGGTCAACGGCTCGCGCTTCGGCGTGGCGCTGATGGGCCTGGGCATCGCCCGGCGCTGCTTCCTCGAATCGGCGATCTACGCCGCGCACCGCGAGGCCTTCGGTCAGAACATCATCAACCTGCCGCTGGTGCGCGAGACGCTGGTGTCGATGGCCGTCGAGCTGGAGGCGGCGGCGACGCTGGTCTTCGAGGCGGGCGAGGCCGGCCAGCGCGCGCGGGAGAGCGACCAGAGCCGGCGTCTGAGCCGCATCGCCATCCCCCTCGCGAAGTTCCGCTGCGCGCGCAAGGGTGTCGAGCTGGCGTCGCAGGCGGTCGAGATCTTCGGCGGCAACGGCTACATCGAGAACTGGCCGGTCGCCCGGCAGCTTCGCGACGCGCAGTGCCACACCATCTGGGAGGGCACCGAGAACATCATCTGCCTCGACGTGCTGCGCTCGATGCGCAAGGAAGCCGCGCACGAATCGCTGCTGAAGCGCGTGTACGACATCTCGGACAGCGTCGAGCACCCGCTGCTGGCCGAGCCGGCGCAGTTCGTGCGGCAGACGGCCGACGACGTGCGTCAGGCCATCGCCTACCTCGAGCAGCAG
>JBBITS010000238.1:0-1557 GCA_037440665.1 Chloroflexota bacterium | reverse complement strand
AACTACATGGCCGACCTCCTGTCGGCGGCGCTGCTGGTAGAGGAGGCGGGCTGGGAGCTGGCGTACGAGCCGTCGTCGGGAGGACGGAAGGCGCTGGTGGCGCGCGTCTACGCCGAATCGCATCTGGCGACGCAGCCGCTGCGGGGCATCACGTCGGGCGACCGCACGGCGCTGGACGACTTCGACGTCATCGTGCGGTACAAGGGCGCGGGGGCGTAAGGGGGGCGCCATCTCATGAGCTCAGAACCTTCCGAGCCCACCGTCTTCAACGTCCTGCGGCGCGAGGCGCTCGCGGTTCGGGACTCCCGCTACGGTTCGGTGGGAGAGCTGTTCTCAGGCCACGGCGTCGAGGCAGTCTGGGTCTCCAAACGCGGCGAGGAGATCGATCCCGGCTGGTTCTCGCAGGAGACAGTCGACCTGCTCCTCGTCGTGCAGGGGCAACTGCGGGTGGAGTTCGCCGACCCGGCGCTGGCGGCGCGCACGCTGGTCCCGGGCGACCTCCTCGTCCTTCCGCCGGCCACGAAGTGCCGCGCCTACCGGTGGCCGCGCGACGCCGAGGACGCCACCGTGTTCGTCGCCTTCTACCCGCTGCCGGGTGCGAAGGCCAAGAGCGCCCACGCGCGGTAGGCCTGTCTACCGTCCCGCGGCGCGCTCCATCGCGCGGCCCAGGCGCATGATCGACTCCGGGATGTCGCGCTCCGGAACCTGGCTGTAGGCCAGACGTATGAAACGCGCGCCCTGCTCCGGCTCCACTGGGTGGAATGCTCGCCCCGTGACGTAGCCGACGCCCTCCTCCGCCGCGGCGTCGGACAGCGCGTCAGGGTCCAGTCCCTCGGCCAGCTCAAGCCAGAGGAAGAAGCCGCCCTCGGGGACGCGCCAGCGCGCGTAGCGCGAGCAGCGCTCGTCGAGCAGCGACACCATCGTGTCGCGCTTGCGCCGGTAGAGGTCCACCACCTGCGGCACGTGCTCCCAGAAGCGCCCCGACGCGCACAGCTCGGCGATGACGCGCTGGACCAGCGGGCTCGTGCCGAGGTCGAACCGCATGCGCACCAGCGCGTCGGTGATCTCCGGCGACGCCATGGTCCAGCCGAGGCGCAGGCCGGGGGCGAGCGTCTTGCTGAACGTCCCGACGCGGATGGCGCCCTGCCCGTCCGTCAGCGCGAACATCGAGGGCAGCGCCGGGCCCTCGAAGCGGATGTCGCCGTAGGCGTCGTCTTCGACGATCATCACGCCGTGGCGGCCGCAGACGGCGGCCACCTGTTGACGGCGGTCGAGGGGCATCGTCGCGCTGGTGGGGTTCTGGAAGTTGGCGATCGTATACAGCAACTTCGCCCGCTTCCCCGCGCGGCGCGCGCTGTCCAGCCGCGCCTCCAGCTCGCCGGGCAGGATACCGTCACCGTCCATGGGCACGGTGACGACCTCGGCCAGGCACGAGCGGGCCATGCGCACGAAGCCCGGGTACGTCGGCGCTTCGACGAGGACGACGTCGCCGGGGTCGAGGAATGTGTCGCAGATGTTGGCGAGCGCGCCGGCCGCGCCGTTGGTGATGGTGAAGTT
>JBBITS010000237.1:1042-3632 GCA_037440665.1 Chloroflexota bacterium | reverse complement strand
GCCGACGTGCGCTCGTGGGGCGCGCCAGTTGACGACGCGCGAGCGCACCCGCATGGACCGGGCCGGCACCTGTGGGAGACGCGGTTCGACTGGGACCTGCAGGGCGGGCTCGAGGTCTGGAAGCCCACCATCGCCGCCGTCAACGGCTACTGCCTCGGCGAAGGGCTGACGCTGGCGCTCGCCTGCGACATCCGCATCGCGTCCGAGCGCGCGACGTTCGGCTTCCCCGAGGTGCAGATCGGCGTGCCGACCATCGCCGGGGCCATCCGCCTGCCGCGCGTCACGGGCCTGGGCGCGGCGCTGGAG
Organism: Chloroflexota bacterium; assembly: GCA_037440665.1. Classification (GTDB taxonomy): domain Bacteria; phylum Chloroflexota; class Dehalococcoidia; order DSTF01; family JACRBR01; genus DATLZC01. The sequence continues at coordinate 3,326 of JBBITS010000237.1, read as the reverse complement.
CTGCTGCTCGTCGGCGACCGCGTGGACGCGCAGCGGGCGTACGACATGGGCCTGGTCAACAAGGTCGTGCCGCACGAGGAGCTGATGCCCGAGGCCACGCGCTGGGCCGAGCGTCTGGCGCGCAACGCGCCCCAGGCCATGGCCGCGACGAAGGAAGTCGCTGTGCGCTCGCAGGCGCTTTCGTTCGACGACGCGCTGCGCATGGGCGAGGCGATGCGGCGTCTGGCCGGCGGAACACGTGACGCGCGCGAGGGCGTGCAGGCGTTCCGCGAGCGCCGCGAGCCCGAGTACACGGGGCTGTAGCTGCCCGCCCCGTCGCGCCTCTCGCGCCGCCGTAATAAGATGCGACCTTGATGAACGCCGCCAACAAGCCCATCGTCTGCCTGGCCCTGCGCCCGCCCGCCGACGTCCTCGCCCGCATCGAGCGCGAGTGCGAGGCGCGTTTGGTCGCCGATCCGTCGGACCGCGCCGCGCTGCTGGCCGCTCTCGACGCCGCCGAGGGCCTGCTGTGTAGCGCCCTGCTGCCCATCGACGCCGAAGCGCTGGCCGCCGCCCCGCGCCTGCGCGTCATCGCGAACTTCGGCGTCGGCTTCGACAACGTCGACCTCGCGGAGGCGACCGCCCGCGGCGTCGCCGTCTGCAACACGCCCGACGTCCTCAGCGACGCCGTCGCCGACCTCACGATGGCGCTGATCCTGGCCCTCTCACGCCGCCTGGTCGACAACGCGCTGTTCGTCCGCGAGGGACGCTGGGGCGGCGCCGGTCCGGGCGTCCCCCTCGGCGTAGACTTGCGGGACAAGGCGATAGGCGTCGTCGGCCTGGGCCGCATCGGACGCGCCGTCGCAAAGCGGGCGCGGGCGTTCGGCATGCGCGTCCTGTACCACGACGTTTTTCGCCAGCCACCCGAAGGCGCTGCGTTCTGCTCCTACCGCGACCTCGACACCCTCCTGCGCGAGTCCGACTTCGTGACGCTCCACGTCAACCTGACGCTGGGCACGCGGCATCTCATCGGCGCGCGCGAGCTGTCCCTCATGAAGCCGTCGGCGTACCTGGTGAACACCGCGCGCGGCCCCATCGTCGACCAGGCGGCCCTGTGCGACGCCCTCCAGCGGGGCGCCATCGCCGGGGCCGCGCTGGACGTGCTCGAGCGCGAGCCGCCCGCGGGCGACGACCCGATCCTCTCCGCGCCCAACGTCCTCATCCTGCCCCATGTCGGGTCGGCGACCCGCGAGACGCGCGCTGCGATGATGGACCTCGCCGTGCGTAACCTGCTGGCCGTCGTGCGCGGCGAGCCGCCCCTGGCGTGCGTTAACCCGGAGGCCCTGGACCGTCGTTCTTGGGAAGGTGAAGGAGACCATGCGTGAGAACACCGTCAAGACCAAGTGGCGCAACGGAGAGGTCACCTACGGCGGCTGGCTCTCCATACCGTCGTCGTTCTCGGCCGAGATCATGGCGCACCAGGGCCTCGACTGGCTGTGCATCGACATGCAGCACGGCGTCGTCGACTACCAGGTGGCCGTGACGATGCTCCAGGCCATCGGGACGACAGACACCATCCCGTTCGTCCGCGTGCCATGGAACGAGCCGGGGATCATCGGCAAGATGCTCGATGCCGGCGCGATGGGGATCATTATCCCGATGGTGAACAGCCCGGACGAAGCGCGCGCCGCCGTCTCCGCCTGCCGCTATCACCCCGAGGGAGCGCGCAGCTACGGCCCCACGCGCGCGGGCTACTACGCCGGCTCCGGCTACTTCGCGGGCGCCAACCGCGAGATCGCCTGCATCCCGATGATCGAGACGAAGCAGGCCGTGGACGCGCTCGACGACATCCTGTCCGTGCCGGGCATCGACGCGGTCTACGTCGGTCCCGCCGACCTGAGCATCACGCTGGGCCAGGAGCCGCGGATGGACAACGAGGGTGCGTTCGAGGAGGCGCGGGCCGCCATCACGCGGGCGTGCGCGCGTCACGGCGTCACGGCGGGCATCCACGCCAGCGCCGCCCTCGCCCCGAAGCACGCCGTCGCCGGCTACCGCATGATCACCATCACCAGCGACGTGGGCGCCATGGCCGGCGGCGCGTCGCGCGACCTGCGCTCGGTCCGCGAGGCCGCAGGCCCATCCGGCCAGCCCGCGTATCAGTAGGACTGAGGCACGACGCTCTTCCATCTCTGCGGGCGCTCCCAGGGAACCAACAACCCGCGACGGTTGTACAGGTAGTTGAAGTGCAGCAGGGCGGAGGCCTACACCTGGACGATGATGCGCTGGTCCGGGAGGCCCAGCGGGG
>JBBITS010000237.1:0-1032 GCA_037440665.1 Chloroflexota bacterium | reverse complement strand
CGTGCGTTCGAGGAGCTGGTGCGCCGCTACGAGCAGCCGGCCTTCCGCACGGCTTTCCTTATCGTGCGCGACGCTGGCGAAGCCGAAGACGCGGCCCAGGAGGCGATGGCTCGCGCCTACCGCGCGCTGGGTACGTTCAAAAGCGGGCACTCGTTCCGGCCCTGGCTGCTGCGCATCGTGGCCAATCAGGCGCTGAACGCGAGGAAGTCGATGGGAAGGCGAGCCGCGCTGGCCGAGCGCTATGCCGGAAAGGGCGGAGCGGGGCGCCTGCTGTGGAGGAATTGGCCGCTGCGTCGGAGCGCGACCGGGCGCTCTGGTCGGCCATCGGGATGCTAAATGAGGGCGAGCGACTGGTCATCTATCTGCGCTACTTCCTGGCGCTTCCCGAACGCGAGCTGGCGGACGCGTTGCGCTGCCGTCCGGGCACAGTGAAGTCGCGCATACACCGCGCCGGGCGGCGTCTGCGCGATGTCATCGCCCGCCACTTCCCGGAACTGACCATCGAGGGCATGTGATGCGAGGAGACATGGATACCGCCCTTCTGGAGGCTGAGCTGACACGTCTGGCCGAGGCGGTACTGTATCCCCCAACGCCGCACCTGGCCACCGCCGTACGACACCGGCTCCAGACCGAGACGACCGCGCCGCATCCACGCTGGCGGCCCCGGTTCGCATCCATGCTGGCGACGGTGCTTGCCGCTCTCCTCGTGGCATCGGCGCTGACGCTGGCGCTCTCGGCCGGCGCCCGCGAGGCTGTCGCCGACTTCTTCGGCCTCGGCCGCGTGAGGATCTTCCGGCTGGAGGGGGAACCGCCGGGCCTGCGCCTCGACTTCACCGGAACGCCCGTATCGCTGAGCGAGGCCGAAGAAGCCCTGGGCCTGGCTGTCAGGCTTCCCGCGTATCCCGAGGGCATCGGCGCGCCGGACGACGTCTTGCTGCAGCGCTTCGGACAGCGGGCCGGCGTGGTCCTGATCTATTGGCGGACCGATCCGCCCTTCAGCCTGCTGGAGACCACAGGCTCCATCGCCAAGGG
>JBBITS010000236.1:0-3641 GCA_037440665.1 Chloroflexota bacterium | reverse complement strand
GTTCCTCACCGGCCCGAGCGGCGCCGGCAAGAGCACGCTGCTCAGGCTGCTGCTGCTCCAGGAGCGCCCGACCGAAGGGCAGCTCTTCGTCGCCGGCCGCAATCTCGCACGCCTGACGCCGCACGAAGTCCAGGCCTATCGGCGGACGATCGGGTTCGTCTTCCAGGACTTCAAGCTCATCGCGTCCAAGACGGTGTTCGAGAACGTCACGTTTGCGTTGCGCGTGCTGGGGGTGTCGGTCGAGCAGCAGCGCCGGCGCACGTATCAGGTGCTCAAGTGGGTGGGGCTGCAGCATCTGTTGAACGCCTTTCCGGAGGAGCTGTCGGGCGGCGAGCAGCAGCGCGTGGCCATCGCCCGCGCGCTGGTCAACGAGCCGCACCTGATCCTGGCGGACGAACCCACCGGCAACCTCGATCCGGATCTCTCGCTGGAGATCATGAATCTGTTCCGCGACATCAACGCGAGCGGGACGACGGTGCTCGTGGCGACCCACGACCGGGAGCTCATCAAGTGGGTCGGGCGACGGGTGATGCAGCTGGCCGAAGGGCGACTGGTCGGCGCGGGGGCGGGCGGGTGAGCGCGATCGGCTATGCATTGCAGGAGGCGTGGGTCAGCCTGCGGCGCTCGGGACGCTCTGCGCTGGTGTCGATCGGCACGATTGCCATCGCGTTTATCGCGCTCGGCGGGTTCCTGCTGCTTTCCGTCAACCTGCAGCGGGTCATCGACGAGTCGCTAAGATCGGCGGAGCTGTCGGTGTACCTCCGGGAGGATGCGAGCGAGCAGACCCGGGCGGCGCTCGAGGCCTATCTGCGGGAGCAGGCGGTGGTGCTCGGCGTGGATCGGGTTACCAAGGCGGACGCGCTCGAGCGGTTCCTCCTGGACTTCCCCGAGCTCGAGGACGTCACCTCGTCGCTGCCCGGCAACCCGTTCCCCGCGTCGCTCGAAGTCCGCCTCAAAGCGGATGCCGCGTCCGACGGCCAGGCGGAGGCGCTGGCCCGGACCCTGGTGGGCCGCGACGGCGTGGCCGACGTGCGCTACGACCGGCGGTGGCTGGCGCGGCTGCAGGCGCTCGTCACCGGCGGCCGCGTCGTGGGCGGCATTGTCGCGGGCGTCCTGCTGCTTGGCGCGGCATTCACGGTCGGCGCGGTCGTTCGCCTGTCGCTTCACGCCCGCCGCGACGAGCTCGAGATCATGCAGCTGGTCGGCGCGCCCTTCGCGTACATCCGCGGGCCGGCCGTCGTCGAGGGCCTGCTCCTGGGAGGCGCGGGAGCCGCCCTGGCCCTTGCGGCGCTGCTGGCGCTCCACGCGGGCGTGGGGCGCTCGCTTGGCGCGAGCCTCGCCAGCGGGATCGGCGTTGCGGCCCTCCAGTTCCTTGGGGCGCGCGAGATCGGCCTGATGGTCGGGAGCGGACTGGGCATTGGCGCCCTGGCGGGCTGGCTGGCGGCGCGGGCCATTGGGTAGGGGTCCTTCTTACAGCGTTGACACGTTGCGGCGAACCCCCTTACACTGCGGGTGATCGGCCTATGTCGAAGGCGAGGAACCGGATCCCGCGCCAGACCAGCCCGCCGCCCGTGCCCGTCTCTCCCAGCGTCTCCCCGCTCAGCGAGTTCTATCGCGAGGAGTTCGTCAAGCACCACAAATGCCTGCAGGCTCAGCGCGAGTACTACAGCGCCCAGGCCGTCGAGCGCGTCGAGGCAGCGCTGCTCAGGATCATCGCCGAGATGGATCGGCTGTCCGAACGCGCCAACGCCGACCAGGTCGTCGCCAAGCTCCTTCGCGAATTCGACGTCGTCACCGGCCTTTCGGGCTGGACCGATCCCAAGAACGTCCACTGAACCGCTCGCTCGTTGAGCTTCGCCGCGATCTTCTTGACATTGTCCGCGCGGGTGTCGGCGCCGTCGGTGCGCGGCGCGTCGTCGGCCGGGTGCTCGACGATCCGGAGCTGGGCGGGCGGTTGTCGGGCCGCCGGCTCCATGCGTTGGCGGTGGGCAAGGCCGCGGCGGCGATGGCCGGCGCATTCGTCGACGCAGCGGGGCTCGAAGTCGTGCGCGCGCTCGCGATTGGCACTCACGGCGGCGACGCACTGCCTCCCGTGGTCGACTGGCTGGCGTCGAGCCACCCGTATCCCGACCGGCGGAGCGAAGTCGCGGGCCGGCGTGCGATTGAGATGGCCGCCACCGTGCCCTCCGGCGAGACGCTGGTCTTGCTCCTGTCGGGCGGCGCGTCGGCCTTGGTGGCCGCGCCCATCGAGGGCGTCTCGCTCGATGACAAGATGGAGACGACGCGCACGCTGATGACGGCCGGCGCCGACATTCAGGCGCTGAACACGGTGCGGCGCCATCTCTCGCGGGTGAAGGGCGGCCGGCTGGCCGCGATGTGCCGCGGCGACGTCGTCACGCTGGCGATCTCCGACGTCATCGGCGACGACCTCGCGGCGATCGGATCCGGGCCGGGCGTGGCCGATCCGACGACGTGGCGGGACGTGGCGTCGATTCTCGAACGGCGAGGAGGAATGGAGCGGTATCCGCGGGCGGTCGCCGTGCAGGTGGCGCGCGGGTTGGCCGGCGCGATTGCGGACACGCCCAAACCCGGCGATCTGTCGCTGGCGCGGGCGGCGGCGTACGTCATTGCCGGGCGGGCGGAGGCGATGGCCGGCGCGCGCCGGGCGGCCGAGGCCCGCGGCTACGAGGCAATCGTGATTGACGCGCCCGTGCGGGGCGAAGCGCGGGAGGCGGCCGGATGGTGGTGGGCCGAGGCGAGGCGCCTGCTCGCCGGAGGGAACCGGCCGGCGTGCGTGATCTCGAGCGGCGAGACGACCGTCCGCGTGACGGGCACCGGCATCGGCGGGCGCAACCTGGAGTTTACGCTGGCGCTGGTCGAGTTGCTGGCTGAGGTCCGGGAGGCGGTGGTTGCGGCGAGCGTCGGCACCGACGGCGTCGACGGTGCGGCCGACGTGGCGGGGGCGCTGGCGGATCCGGCGTCGCTGGAGCGCGCCTGGCGGCGCGGGCTTGAACTTCCGGCGCGCTACCTCGAGCGCAACGACTCGCTGGCGTTTTTCGCGGGCCTGGGGGACGAGATTCGGTTGGGCCCGACCGATACGAACGTCGGGGACCTGCAGGTGCTGGTCGCCGGGGGATAATCACGGCATCCATGCTGTCGGGCGCCGAGATTCTGAAGCAGATTCGGGCGCGACTGGCACATCCCGCGACGGCGCGCGAGCTGCTCCGGGTGCTGCGCGTGCCGCGCCACGAGCGCGCGGCGTTCCGCCGCGCGCTTCGCACGCTCGTCGGCGACGGTGCGCTCGTCCTGCTCAGGGGCCAGCGCTACGGGGTCCCCGAGCACATGGACCTCGTCGTCGGACGGCTGGAAGGCCACCCGTCCGGCTTTGGATTCGTGACGCCGGAGCGCCCGGTCGACGGCCTCGCGGGCGGCGTCTACGTCGCCGCGCACAACCTGCGCGATGCGCTGCACGGCGACCGTGTCGTCGTGCGCCTCGACCGGCGGCACGCCGAGAGACGCGCCGAAGGCAGCGTGGTCCAGGTCCTCGAGCGCGGATTTCCGAGCGTCGTCGGGCGGTTCGAGATCGACGCGTCCGGCCTGGGCTGCGTCGTGCCCTTCGACCGTCGCCTGCTGGCCGACGT
>JBBITS010000235.1:0-3642 GCA_037440665.1 Chloroflexota bacterium | reverse complement strand
GACGGGAGGCAAGCATGGCACGGAGGCCCCTGAACGACGCTCTCGACGCGCTCCGGCGCGACCCGCGTCTCGCCCCCAACTTCGCCGAGTGGCGAACGCTGCCCGCCCGGCCCGCTCGCACTGTCCCGTTCCCTGATAGCGTCGACGCCCGTCTGCGCGACGCCCTGCGCTCGGCCGGCATCGACGCCCTCTACACGCACCAGGCCCAGGCCGTCGAGGCCGCGCTGAACGGACGCAACGTCGCGGTCGTCACGCCCACGGCCTCCGGCAAGACGCTCTGCTACAACCTGCCCGTGCTGCAAACCGTCCTCCGCGACCACTCGGCACGCGCGCTCTATCTCTTCCCCACGAAGGCGCTGGCCCAGGACCAGATGGACGAGTTGCACGGGCTCATCACCGCCATGGGCGCCGACATCAAGACCTTCACCTACGACGGCGACACGCCGCCCGACGCCCGCCGCAAGGTGCGCGTCGCCGGGCACGTCGTCGTCACCAACCCCGACATGCTCCACACGGGCATCCTTCCCCACCACACCAAGTGGATGAAGCTCTTTGAGAACCTGCGCTACGTCGTCATCGACGAGATGCACCAGTACCGCGGCGTCTTCGGGAGCCACGTCGCCAACGTCATCCGCAGGCTGCGGCGTGTGTGCCGCTTCTACGGCTCGAACCCGGTGTTCATCTGCTGCTCGGCGACCATCGCCAACCCGAAGGAACTCGCGGAACGCCTGACCGGCGCGGAGATCGACCTTGTCGACGACAACGGCGCGCCGTCGGGCGAGCACGTGGTCGCCATCTACAACCCGCCCGTGGTCAACGCCGAGCTTGGCATCCGCCGGAGCGCGCTGAACAGCGCCCGCGACGTCGCGGCGAAACTGCTGCAGGCCGGCGTTCAGACCATTGTTTTCGCGGCTTCGCGCGTCAACGTCGAGTTGCTGCTGACGTACCTGCGCGAGACGCTGCGGCGCGGGCCGGCTCCTTCCCCGGAAGGACCCGCCGTCGAGGGCTACCGCGGCGGCTATCTCCCCGGCGAGCGGCGGGCCATCGAGCGCGGCCTGCGCGACGGACGCGTGCGCGGCGTCGTCGCCACCAACGCCCTCGAGCTGGGCATCGACATCGGCGGGCTCGACGCCTCGGTGCTAACCGGCTACCCGGGCACGCTGGCCAGCGCCTGGCAGCAGATGGGCCGCGCCGGACGCCGCAACGGCACGTCGCTCTCTGTCCTCGTGGCCAACTCCAGCGCCATCGACCAGTTCCTCGCCGCCCACCCCGAGTACCTGTTCGAGACGCCCGCCGAGGCCGGGCTGGTCGACCCCGATAACCTCTACGTCCGCGTCAGCCACCTCAAGTGCGCCGCCTTCGAGCTGCCCTTCGACGCCGGCGAAACCTTCGGCCAGGGCGCGGACGAGCTGCTCGACCTCCTCGTCGATGAAGGCGTGCTCCACCGCTCCGATGGCCGCTACTACTGGAGCGCCGAGTCGTACCCGGCCGAGAGCGTGAGCCTGCGCAGCGCCGCCGTCGACAACTTCGTGATCGTCGAGGCCAGCCCGGAGGACGACCCCCGGCGCAAGCCGCGCGTCATCGGCGAGGTGGACCGCCCGTCGGCCCCGATGCTCATCCACGATGGCGCTATCTACCTGCACGGCGGACAGCAGTACCACGTCGACCGGCTCGACTGGGACGAGCAGAAGGCGTACGTCCGCAAGGTCAACGTCGACTACTACACCGACGCCAGCCTGGCGGTGGACCTCAGCGTCATCGACGCCTTCGCCGAGGAGCCCGCCCGCGGCGGCGTGAAGGCCCACGGCGAGGTCGCCGTCACCTACCTCGCGACCATCTACAAGAAGATCAAGCTGCGCACCCACGAGAACGTCGGCTGGGGGAAGATCCACCTGCCGCAGGAGGACCAGCACTCGACGGCCTACTGGCTCGCCCTCGACGACACGGCGACCGAAGGTCTCTCGAAGGACGCGCTGCAAACCGGCCTCTGGGGCTTGGCGAAGCTCCTGGGCGGACTCGCGCCGTTGTTCCTGATGTGTGACCCGCGCGACCTCCACGCCGTGCCGCAGGTCCGCGCGCCGCACACGGGCCGTCCGACGGTCTACGTCTGGGAGCGCGTGCCGGGTGGCGTCGGCTACGCCCGGCGTCTGTTCGAGGTCCACGACGACCTGCTGCGGATGGCGCTGCGGCACGTCCAGGACTGCGCCTGCGCCTCGGGATGCCCTTCGTGCGTCGGACCGGGCGCCGACGAGGCTTCGGGCGGTAAGGCGCAGGCCATCATTCTGCTGCGCAGGCTCGTTACGCCGGCGGGACACGCGGACGAAACGGCTGCGCAGGGGGCCACCGGTGCCGGGCGCGCCGCTTCGTGACCGCGTCCGGGCCGCGCTCGGACCTTCGCTCGCCGCCACGCGCCCGCGCGAAGAACCGAAGCCGCTGCCGCCTCTGGACACCATCCTCAAGGGCGAGTGGATCGAGACGCCCGACGGCCCGGCGTTCGTCCGCGACGAGTGGTTCCCGCGCGATCACGCGCACGGCCGCTTCGCCATCGGCGGCGCGCTCGAGCGCCCCGATGCGCTGGCCGCGATCGCCGGTGGCCAGACGGTACGCAATCCGGCGTTCCTCGATATCGAGACCACGGGCCTCGCCGTAGGGACCGGCACGCTCGCGTTCATCGTCGGCGTCGGCGCGTTCTTCGCCGAAGGCTTCCGCGTGCGCCAGTACTTCCTGGCCGACGTCGCCCGCGAGCGCGCCATGCTCCGCCTTCTGGCCGGCGACCTGGCGTGCGCTGAAGCGGACGCCTTGGTGACGTTCAACGGCCGGGGCTTCGACGCGCCCGTCCTCGAGACGCGCTTCACGCTGAACCGCCTGCCATCGCCCCTCGACCTGCCCCACGCCGACCTGCTGCACCCCGCGCGGCGTCTCTACCGCTACCGCCTCGAATCGCGCCGGTTGATCGAAATCGAAGACCGCGTGCTCGGCTTCTCGCGCGAGGACGACGCGCCGGGCTGGATGATGCCGCAGTTGTACTTCGACTACCTGCGCGCGGGCCGCGTGGCGCCGCTGCGCCTGGCGCTGCGTCACAACGTCTGGGACGTGCTGGCGATGGCGTCGCTGATGACGAAGTTCGCGGCCGTCCTCGACGGCGACACCGACGACGCCCGCGAGCGCCTTGGCCTCGCGCGCTGGCGCGAACGCGACGGTGACCGCGATCGCGCCGTCGAGGACTACGAAGGCGCTCTGCCCGAGCTGCGCGGCCCTGAGCGTCCCGAGGCGCTGCGGCGTCTGGCGCTGCTGCACCGCCGCGCACGCCGCTGGCGCGACGCGCTGGCGCTCTGGCGCGAGCTGGCCGAATCTGGCGACGCCGCCGCCTGGGTCGAAGTCGCCAAGCATCTGGAGCACCGCGAGCGCGACTACGCGGCTGCGCTGGCTGCCTGCGCCCGCGCGTCCGAGGCGGGCGCGCAGCCGGCGCTCGACCTCCGCATCGCCCGCCTGCGCCGCAAGCTCACGTCTGTGTCGCCGTGACTGGCGAATGCGCGCGAGGAGCCGAAAGACGGGGAGTGCAGAGGGGCGGAGCCCCTTTGCCGGTCGAAGACTCGACTCTCGCCGGAGGCGAGTCGCCTGCGGAGACTGGCGAGGGGTCTG